>CAZVNC010000071.1:0-8699 GCA_964628305.1 uncultured Ideonella sp. | reverse complement strand
GCGCGCCAGCGCATGCCGGTACAGCGCCGGCAGCAGCGTCTCGAGCGCGGCGTGCAGGTCACTGCGCGCGGTCGATTCGAGCAGCAATTGCGCACGTTCGTAACCGGCGCGGCGCGCATGCGGGGCCGGCAGCGGGCCGGCGACGGTCACGCCCGCGTGCACGACGCCGGCGGCGGCGTCGCGCAGGAACTGTTCGACCTGCGCCCGTTCGCGCGCCTCGGCACGCAGCAGCGCCTGCGACGCGAACGGCGGCAGCGACAGCGCCTCGCGCAGGCGCAGTTCCTCGCGCGCAAAGGCCGGATAACCGCCATCGAGCAGGGTGCGGAACAACGCATGTTCGGGATGGTGGGTCTGGATCAGCACCCGGCCACGCCGGGCGCCACGACCGGCACGACCGGCGACCTGCACGATCAGTTGCGCCAGGCGTTCGCCGGCCCGCGGGTCGGCGCTGTACAGGCCGCCGTCGGCGTCGGCGATCACGGCCAGGGTGACGCCGTGCAGATCGTGGCCCTTGGCCAGCATCTGCGTGCCGACGAGGATGCAGGCGCCACCGTCGTGGGCGCGGGCCAGCGCGCGCTCGAACTGATCGGCGGAACGTGCGGCGTCGCGATCGATGCGCAGCACCGGCACGTCCGCGAAGCGTTGCGACAGCGATGTCTCCAGGCGTTCGGTGCCGACGCCGACCGGCGTCAGGCTGTCGCCGCCGCAGGCCGGGCATTGTTGCGGCAGCGGGCGTTCGCGATGGCAGTGGTGGCAGACGAGACGGGCGCGTCCGCGATGCAGGGTGTACGGGCGCTCGCAGCGTTCGCAGTCGCCGTGCCAGCCGCAGTCGATGCAATGCAGGACCGGCGCGAAGCCGCGCCGATTGCGGAACACCAGCGCCTGTTCGCCGCGTGCGAGCACATCGCGGATCGCGTCGAGCGCACGCGCGCCGAGACCGTCCTGCAGGCGTTCGCGGCGCACATCGACCACGTCGACCGACGGCGGTCGTGCCGCTCCGGCGCGGGCATCGAGGCGCAGCTGCCGATAACGGCCGCGCTCGACATTGGCCAGGCTCTCCAGTGCCGGCGTGGCGCTGCCGAGCACGACCGGGATGCCGGCGTGTTTCGCGCGCACCAGGGCCACGTCGCGGGCGTGGTAGCGAAAGCCTTCGTGCTGCTTGAACGAGGCGTCGTGTTCCTCGTCGATGACGATGAGGCCGAGTTTCGGCAGCGGCGCGAACACCGCCGACCGCGTGCCGAGCACGACGATGGGTTCCGGGCCGCGGGCGCGTTCGAAGGCGCGGGCGCGGGCACCGTCGGCGAGGCCGGAATGCCAGGCCAGCACGGGCGCGCTCAGGCGTTCGCGGAAGCGCGCCAGCGTCTGCGGCGTCAGCCCGATTTCCGGCACCAGCACCAGGGCCTGTTCGCCGCGCGCCAGCGTCTGTTCGATCGCGGCCAGATAGACCTCGGTCTTGCCGCTGCCGGTGATGCCGTCGAGCAGGGTCGTCGCAAACCCGCCGAGTGTCGCGACGATCTGCGTCACCGCCGCGTGCTGCCCCGGATTCAACGGCGGCGCCGTCGTGGTGATGGCGCGCGGCGCATCGTCGAGCGACAAGGTGTCGATCAGTCCGAGTTGCTGCAGCCTGCGCCGGGCCGTCGCCGCCTGCGGCATCTGCGCACGCAGCGCGGACCACGGACGTGGACCGTCGCGCAAGGCGTCGTACAGGGCCGCGGGCGTGCTGCCGGCGCGCAGGGACAGTCGCAGCGCGTCGTCCGGCCGCAGGCGCAGCACCAGATCCCGCTGCGCGGGCGCCGCTTCCGCGCGATCGCGCACCGGTGCCGGCAATGCACTCGCCAATGCCTCGCCGAGCGGATAGGCGTAGTACCGCGCCGCCCACAGCAGGCTGCGCCACAAGGATTCCGGAAACACCGGCGTCGCGTCGAACACGGCGTTCGCGTTGCGCAGTCGCGAAGCCGGCGCGACCTGCCCGCGTTCGACGACGACGCCAATCAGTTCGCGCGGCCCGAACGGCACCCGCAGACGCGCACCGACGGCGATGTCGGCGACCGCACATCCCGGGGGCGGCAGGTAGTCGAACAGTTCGGGCAGCGGCGCGGGCACGGCCACGCGCAGGACATCGGGCATCGGGAAGTCTTTCGGAGCCGGGGCGGCAGTCTAGCGGCGTGTTCCACAGGCCGATTCGTCGGCGGAAACTTCGTGGCCGGGCGGGTCTCGGGGCCGATTTTGAGCCCGGGTCGAGAAAATGGCGTCAACCAATTGATTCGGATCGATAATCACCCTTATCCACATCTTCTGTGGATAACTGTGTGGATCGAGCATCCAACAAACCCGGCCGAGCGCGCCACGACGCGGCCTGCGGCCAGCCCGGTCAAAAACTAGCCATATCGCTATGTATTTGCAAATCAATAACTTGCGAAGGCGTCGTTGGCAACGGAAGGTCACGTCCCGGCCACGTGACAGCGACTTGACAAGCTTTCCGGCGCCTGTGAACTACGCCGCAAACGGGGGCCGTGCAGAAATGCGGCGGAGCGGCTGATTCGGACCCTGTCAACCGTTTTTCCGCAGCCGCGTTTCCCGGTTTCGAGTTCCCCAACCGCGCCTACAATGACCCTGACCCTGGCGATGCACTGGATGGACAGCGACCGCCCCGCGACCCCGCGTGCCGGTACGCCGGCCGCCCGCAACCACGATGCGCTCGAGGCCTTCCTGCGCGGCATCGAGCGACGCGCATTGCGCATGGCCGAGTTGTCGGTGGGCGGACGCGAGGACGCACTCGATATCGTCCAGGATTGCATGCTGGCCTTCGTGCGCAACTATCGCGACAAACCCGCCGCCGACTGGGCGCCGCTGTTCCATCGCGTGCTCGACAGCCGCGTGCTCGACTTCCATCGTCGCCACCAGGTGCGTTCGCGCTGGCTGGGCTGGATCGATCGGCTGGTCGGGCGCGACGAGGTCGACGAGGACCCGCTCGCGAACATCGCCGACGCCCACGCGCCGCAACCCTGGCAGGCGGTGGCCGATGGCGAGACCGCCAAGGCCCTCGACGCCGCATTGCGGGCGCTGCCGAACCGGCAACGCCAGGCCTTCCTGCTGCGCGTCTGGGAAGGGCTCGACGTCGCCGACACGGCGCGCGCGATGGCCTGCAGCGAAGGCAGCGTCAAGACCCACCTGTCGCGCGCGATGACGGCATTGCGCGCGCAACTGGAGCATCATCATGGCTGAGCACGACGAGGACCCGTGGACCGAACGCATCCGCCAGCAGCTCGATCACACCGCCCGCGATCTGGATGCGGCGACCTTGTCGCGGCTGAACCAGGCGCGGCAGACGGCCCTGCAGGCGGCCCGATCGCCGAGACCGCGTCCGTGGCTGTGGCCGGCGGCCTGCGCGACCGCGGGCTCGCTGGCGCTGGCCGTCGCGATCTGGCCGCATGTCGTTCCGCCGACCGTGCCGGTGCCCGCAGCCACGACGCAGCCCGAGGATTTCACGATGCTGGCCGGCGACGAACAGCTCGATCTCTACCAGGAGCTCGATTTCTATGCCTGGCTGGATGCGCAGCCGCAATCGGGTTGATGCTGCCGGCGCGGGCCGCCGAAACGACGCCCAGCGCGGAGATGCTGCTGTACCTTGCCGAATTCGCCGACGACAGCGGCCAGCCCGAAGACCCTGTCGCGTTGACCACCGATCGACCCGCCCCGAATCCCGCCCCCACCAACCGCGAAGTTCCCGCTCCCGACGATGCGCCCGCCCGAACCCCGCCCGAGCCCCAAGCCGATGACTAGCCTGCGTGCGCTGTGTTGCGCGTTGCTGCTGGTCGTGGGCGCCGTATCCGCGGGCGATCGCATCGGTTTCGAGGACCTGACCCCGGCCGAGCAGGGCGTGCTGATGCCGTTCTCGGAACAATGGGCGAGCCTGCCGCCGGAAACGCAGCAGAACCTGCGCCTCGGCGCGCAGCGCTGGAATGGCATGAATCCGCAGCAGAAGCGCGATGCGGCGCGCCGTTTCGGCGACTGGCAGAAATTGCCGGACACCGAGAAGCGCCGCGTGCGCGAGCGCTACCGTGCGTTCCGGCAACTGCCGCCGGACCAGCAGCAACGCCTGCGCGGGGCCTACCAGCGGTTCCAGCAGTTGCCGCCCGAACAGCGCGCGCAGATGCGGCGCAAGTTCGAACGCATGTCGCCGGGTGAGCGTCGTGCCTGGCTCGAAGGCATGCGTGCCGAACAGCAGATGGGTGCGCGCGAGCGCATGCTGCAGCAGATTCCGGCCGGGCAACGCGCCGCGATGCAGGAGATGGTGGCGCGGTTCACGCCGGCGGAACGCCAGCGCGTGCTCGCACGCCTGCGGGAACTGGGGCCCGAAGAACGGCGCGCTTTTCACGACAAGCTGCTGGCGATGGGCGTCGAGGAGCGCATCGCCTTCATCGCGACCCTGCCCGTGCCCGAGGATCAGCCGGCGCGCTGACGCGCCGGATCGGTTTCGTTCGCCGCCGTCGCCATGCGCAATGGCGGGTGCTGCAGACGCGGCAATTCCACGAAGAAGGTGGCGCCGCGGCCGATGCCTTCGGATTCCGCGCGCACGCTGCCGCCGTGCAGTTCGATCAGGTCCTTGACGATGGCCAGACCGAGCCCGGTCGAACTTTCGCCGGCAGTCGGGCGCGCCGACAGCCGCTGGAAGCGCTTGAACAGCTGTCGCCGATCATCGGCCGAAAGGCCCGGTCCGTAGTCGCGGATGGCGACGCGCGCGCGCTCGGCGTCGAGTTCGATCCAGACTTCGATCAGGCCCTTCAGCGGCGAGAATTTCAGCGCATTGGTCAGCAGATTCTCGAAGACCTGGTCGAGGCGTTCGACGTCGGCCAGCACGATGGCGCCGCTGGCGGCACGGAAATCGATCTGCTGCTGCTTCGCCTGGGCGCGCGCGCCGACACGGCCGATGGCATCCGCCAGCAGCACGGACAGATCGCACGGCACCGGCTGCAGCTTGATCTGGCCGGCGTCGAGCACGGCCGATTCGAGCAGATCGCTGACCAGCTTGAGCGTGCGTTCGGCGGCCGCGCCGATGATGCCGGCATGGCGGCGGGCATCGTCGATGGATTCGCGTTCGCTGCGGATCAGCTCGACGAAACCGATGATCGAGCCGAGCGGATTGCGCAAGTCGTGCGCAGCGATGCCGAGCATTTCCGTCTTGATGCGGTCCGCTTCTTCGGCGCGGGCGCGGGCGAGCTCTGCGGCCTGCAGCGCCACGCCGAGGCGAGCGTTCGCTTCGGCGCGTTCGCGCGCGGCGCGGCGGCTTTCGACGAAGCGCACCGTCAGCAGCACGGCGATGCCGGCGAGCAGGATCACGGCTGCGGCCAATGCCCGCTTGAGCAACGTCTCCTGCGCCAGGATCTCGGCCTGCTGTTCGCTGGCTGCACGCAGGGCCAGCAGTTCGCGCTCGCGTTCGCGCATGTTCGCCGCGTTCGCGAGCAGTGCGTAACGCGCGTCGCTCTGCTCCTGGAACTGGCGCTCGCGCAGTTCGTGCGCGGTCTTCAGGTCGGTCAGCGCCTGGGCCGTGTCGCCCTGCAGTTCGTGGATGTCGGCCAGTTGCCGATGCAGGCCGATCTGCAGCGAACGATCGCTCTCGCCCTGGCGTCCCAGTTGCAGCGCGCGCCGGGTGAAATCGAGCGCGCGCTGCAGGCGGTCGCGGCGGCGCGTGCCCGACAATTCGTCGCCGGCTCGGCTGAAGTGCCAGCGCCCGAGTTCCGCCAGCGCATCGATCATCTCGGCGCGGGCGCCGACGCGGGTGGCCAGGGTCAGCGCCTGTTCGAGTCGCGAGACCGCGGCGGTTTCGTCGCCGCGCGCCGCCGCGACGCGCGCCAGTCCTGCCCGCGCCGCGCTTTCGCCGACCACGTCGCGATGTTCGGTCTGCAGGTCGAGCGCGCGCGTGAAGGCGTATTCGGCCTGATCGACGAGGCCGCGCGCCAGCGCGATCCGACCCTGCCCGAGCCAGATTGCGGCGACGTCCTGGGGCGGCACCAATGCCTTGTTCGCATAGGTGTCGTATTGGCTGAGCGCGGCCTCGTAGTGGCGTTGCGCGTCGTTCCAGGCCTGGCGACGCTCGAATACGCGGGCGATGTTGATCGAGGAGGCGATCAGGCCGGGCAGGTCGTCGAGGTCGCGCCACAGATTCTGTACGCGCTGGTGCCGATCCAGGGCCTCCGCATCGAGTCCCTGGCGCTCGAGCACCGTGCCATAACTGTTGCCCACCTTGGCGATCAGGCGCGGGTCGCCGAGGGCTTCGGCGGCGGACAGGGCTTCCAGCAGATACCCGCTCGCCGCCTGCAGCTGGCCGCGCAGGCGGGCGATCCGGCCGAGGTTGTGCAGCGCCTCGATGCGACCGCTCTCGTAGCCGCTGTCGCGCGCGCCGACGAATGCGTCCGATGCCAGCTGTTCGGCGCGGATCGGGTCCGTGCGCGCCAGATTTTCGGCCGCGAGATTGATCTGGTCGATGCGGGTTTCGGCCAGCACCCGCTCGGCATCGGCGCGGCCGATCGACTCGTCGACCGCAGCATCGACGGCCGGGACCAGGAGCAGCCACAACAGCAGCCATCCGAACCGACGGAACAGCGGGCGCGAGGGGCGGTGGCGGCAACGCGGGGCGGGCATCGGAAACCTGGAACACGGCGCAGCGGGCGCGGCGTCAAGGATAACCGACGTGACGGATCGTCACAGACCGGCGTTGCGCGCCTGTGCCTGCCGTTCAGCCCGGCAACATCCGCTTACAACCGCGATGCGCGACCGGCTTGAGCCACCTGTCCCGACCGCGCATGCTGTGCGCATGGACGCTCCCATGATCCTGCTCGTCGACGACGACCACCGCCTGCGCGAACTGACCGCGCGTTATCTCGAAGGCCAGGGCTTTCGGGTGGCGCCGGTGGCGCACCTCGCCGGCATGCGCCGCGAGCTGGAAAAGCGCCATGTCGACCTGATCGTGCTCGACCTGATGCTGCCGGACGGCGACGGCCTGACCGCCTGCCGGGACCTGCGCGGCGCCGGCACGCCGACGCCGGTGATCATGCTGACGGCGCGCGGCGAGGACATCGACCGCATCGTCGGACTGGAAATCGGCGCCGACGATTATCTCGGCAAACCCTGCAATCCGCGCGAGCTGCTGGCGCGCATCCGCGCCGTGCTGCGCCGCCAGACCGCGGCACCCGGCGCGGCGCCGCAGGTGCAGGCGGAGACGATCCGCTTCGGCCCCTTCGTGCTCGAGCTGCACACGCGCGTGTTGCGCCGCGGGGGTGTTCCGGAACTGCTGAGCAGCGGCGAATTCGCCGTGCTGGCGGCCCTTGTGCGACACCCGCGCCAGACCCTGAGCCGCGACCGCTTGATGAACCTGACGCGCGGTCTCGACCATCAGGCCAGCGACCGCTCCGTCGACGTGATGCTGTCGCGGTTGCGCAAGCTGATCGAGCCCGATCCGCGGCGTCCGCGCTGGCTGCAGACGGTGCGTCAGGTCGGCTACGTGTTCGTGCCCGATGCGGCGGATTCGCCATGAGCCGACGCAGTCTGCGTTCGCGCCTGCTGCTGCTGCTCGCGGTCGTGGTCGGTGCGGTACTGCTGATCGCCGCCGCGGTGATGTCGCAGCAAACGCTGGGCGAAGGCGCGACGCGTCTGGCGCGCATGGTTACCGCGGCCGTCGCGGCGCTGGACCGCGCCCTGCCCCAGAACACCGGCGAGGCCGAGCGCGCCTCGCTGGCGCGTCTCGGTGTGCAGCTGAGCGTCGGCCCGCCCGCGCACGAAACGCCGAACGCCCTGCTTGGCCTCGAAGTCCTGCGGCGACTGCAGGCCGAGCGATCGATTCCCGACGAGCTGCGGTTCTCGGGCGGCCCGCCGGTGCGCTTGTGGTTCCGCTCGCGCACCGTGCCGGACCTGTGGATCGGGCTGCCGCTGGAGCATCTGCGCGAACCGGTGGCGCGGGCCTCGGTCTGGATCCTGGTGCTGGCCGGTGTCGTGGTCTGGATCGCCGCCGGCGTGCTGGCGCGGCAGCTGTTGCGTCCGCTGGAACGGGTCGCGGCGGCGGCCGATGCGGTGCTGGCCGGCCGTCCGCCCCTCGATCTGCTCGACGGCGCCAGTCTCGAAGTCGCACGCCTGGTCGACGCCCTGACCGCGGCCGCCACCGTGCTGCACGATCAGAATGCGGCGCGCGAACGCATGCTCGTCGGTCTCTCGCACGACCTGCGCACGCCGTTGGCGCGCCTGCGTTTCGCGCTGGAACTGGGCGACGACGCCGATGCGCGGCAGCGCACCGGCATGATCGCGGATATCGACGAGATGGATGCCCTGATCGGGGAGGCGTTGACCTTGGCGCGCGGGGGCGGCGACGAAGCACGCCGGAGCGTCGATCTGGTCCCCCTGCTGCAGGACCTGGCACGACGCGTCGGGGTGCAGGCGGATGTCCGTTGCGGGTCGCTGCCGGAGCGCTGCTTGGCAACGGTCCAGCCGCTGGGCTTGCGCCGCGCCCTGGGCAACCTGGTGCAAAACGCGCTGCGGCACGGCACGGCGCCGGTGCTGCTCGACCTCGACTGCAGCGACGCGGGGGTCGAGATCCGGGTGCAGGACGCCGGCCCCGGGCCGGAGCACGCCGATGCCGGCACCCGCGGTTTCGGCATCGGCTTGTCGGTGGTGCGCGCCGTTGCGGCCGCGCACGGCGGCGAACTCGT
>CAZVNC010000070.1:7881-8722 GCA_964628305.1 uncultured Ideonella sp. | reverse complement strand
ACGCCGGTCGGCGCTTCCGTCGGCAAGGTCGCGCCGCAGAAGGAGATCGAGTCCGACCCGGTGACGCTCACCGACACGGTGACGACGATGTCGGCGCCGGCATCGGCCGCGCCGGCCTCGGCCACGCCGGAAGAGGCGCCGAAGGTCTATCTGACGCTCCCGGAGACGATGGACGCCGCCAAGGGCGTCGACCTCAGCACGACGGTGACGCTCGCGAACGACGGCGATCGCCCCATCACGCTGCTCTTTCGCCCCGACATGCTGCAGTTCAGCGTGAGCGGCCCTGCTGGCACCGTCGGCTGCGGCTCGCCACGCAACATCGGCCCGATGCGCGAGCTCTACATCACGGTCGGCTCGATCCTGTGGGGCAAGCGGCTGGACGCCGGCGCGACGAGCGCCAAGCCGACGCGGCTTGCGCGTGCGGCGCCGACCGTCGCGATGCAGAGCTACGGCTCGGCGGGCTTCGTCGCCCCCGGCACGTTCGTGCTGACGATGGTGTTCTTCGTCGCCTTCGTGCTGTACTACTTCATCAACTGGAAGTACCTGTCGCAGGTCTGGGGCCTGTCCTGACCGGAACGCGGCGATGACGACGGCCCTTGCACTCGGCCCCCGCACGCCGGCCCGGCTTGCGCGCGACGTGCTCGGGCTGTTCAAGCTGCGGATCGGCGTGATGATCATGCTGACCGCGCTGGTCGGCTTTGCGTTCACGCCGGGCCCGGCGCTGAGTCCGGCCCAGGTGCTCGTGCTCGCGCTTTCGGTGATGGTGGCGTCGGCGAGCGCGGGCGCGTTCAACCAGTACGTCGAAGCGGAGTCCGATCGGCTGATGGCGCGCACCCGCAAG
>CAZVNC010000070.1:0-7871 GCA_964628305.1 uncultured Ideonella sp. | reverse complement strand
CGCGCCTTCGTCACCGGTGCGCTGCCGCACACGCCGGTCTGGCTGGTCGTGATCGGTGCGCTGCTTGCGGTGTCGGTCGCTGCGGCGTGGTGGGCGCTCAACGCCTGGGCCGCGCTCTACGTCTTCCTCGGCGCGTTCTTCTATGCCGTCGTCTATACCGTGTGGCTGAAGCGGCGAAGCTGGCTCAACATCGTCGTCGGCGGCCTCGCGGGCAGCTTCGCGGTGCTTGCCGGCGCCGCGGCGGTCGATCCTGCGATAGGCGCGCTGCCGCTGCTGCTCGCGCTCGTGCTGTTCCTGTGGACGCCGCCGCACTTCTGGAGCCTCGCGATCGCGAACCAGGATGACTATGCCGCTGCCGGCGTGCCGATGCTGCCGGTCGTCGTCGGCACGCAGCGCGCGGCGCAGGTGGTCTTCTGGAGCACGGTCGCGCTCGTGTCCGCGTCGCTGCTGCCGGTGCTGTTCGGCGCCGGTGCCTGGTACTTCGCCGCGGCAGCGATCGGCGGCGCGGTCTTCCTGACCAAGTCCTGGCGGCTGGCGCGTCGGCCGAACCGCAAGACCGCGATGGCGTCGTTCTTCGCTTCGCTCTTTCAACTCAGTCTGGTGCTGGCCGGAGCGACCCTCGACGGCGTGTTGCGCTAGGATTCACGGCATGCAGACGCACGCCGCCCGCAATTGTCGGGGTTTCCTCATCCTGCTTGCGATCTGTCTGGCGGGACTGTTCGGATCCGCGAGCGCCGACGAAGCACCGGTTTCCCGCGCCACGCTCGACCCTGCCGAGGCGCTGCGCATCAGCCAGGGCGCGATCGGCAGGAAGATCGGCGACTACACGCTGCTCGACCGCGCCGGCAAGCCGGTGCGGCTGGCCGACTACCGCGGCAAGCCGCTGCTCGTGAACTTCATGTACACGGGGTGTTTTCAGGTCTGCCCGACGAGCACGCGCGCGATCGCCGCGGCCATCGAAGGCATGGGCCGCAGCATGGACCCGCGGCAGTTCAACATCGTCAGCATCGGCTTCAATCTGCCGGCGGATTCGCCGCCGTCGATGAGCGCCTTCGCGGCGCAACAGCGCATAGCCTTTGCGAACTGGGAGTTCCTGAGCCCGCATCCATCGACCGTCGATGCGCTGACGCGCGACTTCGGCTTTGCCTACGCGCCGACCCAGTCGGGATTCGACCATCTGCTGCAGGTCACCGTGGTGGACGCCGACGGTCGCATCTACCGTCAGGTGTACGGCGAGGCCTTCAGCGCGGATCAACTCGCCGAGCCGATCCGCCAGTTGCTGCGCAACCAACCGCTGCCACAGCAACTCGACATCGCCGATCTGGTCGATCGCGTGCGCATCCTGTGCTCGATCTACGACCCGGCGACCGGCGAATATCGCGTGAGCTACGCGCTCGCGTTCGAGATCGCCGGCGGCGTCACCTTCGTGCTCGCGATGATCTGGTTCTTCATCGGCGAAGTACGCGCGAACCGGCGCCTGCGGCGCGCGCAGGGCGCCGGGCAAGCGAAGTCAGGCAAGGGGCCGCTCCCGCCGCGCGCGAGCGCCGAGGGATGAATCCGCGCGAACGCTGCGGCGTGCTGTGGCAGCGCGCCGAGTCGGCACTCGACCGCGTCGTGGGCAGCGGAGCGCTCAACCCGCTGCGCCACCTCGGCGCCCTCGCTTTCCTGTGTTTCTGGCTGCTCGCGATCAGCGGCATCTATCTCTACGCCGTGCTCGACACCTCGGCCACCGGCGCCTACGTCTCGATCGACGACCTCTCGCGCGAGCAATGGTTTCTCGGCGGCTGGCTGCGCAGCCTGCACCGCTACGCGGCCGATGCATTCGTCATCACGACGCTCGTCCACTTGCTGCGTGAATGGTTGCTCGGGCGCTACAACGGGGTTCGGCGGTTCTCGTGGCTGACCGGCGTCCCGCTGCTGCCGCTCGCTTTCGCATCGGCGATCGGCGGCTTCTGGCTGAACTGGGACAAGCTCGGCCAGTTCTCGGCGATCGCGACCGCCGAATTCCTCGACTGGCTGCCGTTCTTCGGCTCGCCACTGACGCGCAACTTCATCGGCGTCGCGAGTGTCAGCGACCGGTTGTTTTCGCTCTTCGTCTTCGTTCACCTCGGCGTTGCACTGTTCATCGTGTTCGCGATGTGGTTTCACATCCAGCGGCTGGCGCATGCCGAGGCCTTCCCGCCGCGGCGGCTCGCGATCGCGGCCGCGGCGTCGCTGATCGCACTCGCGTTCGTGCTGCCGGTGCAAAGCCAGGGGCCGGCCGACCTCTCGGTCGCGCCAGCGACGCTCGCACTCGACTGGTGGCTGCTCTTCATTCACCCGCTCGTCTACGCGACGTCGGCGGGCGCGGTGTGGCTGCTTCTCGCCGGCACGCTGATCGCGCTCTTCGCGCTGCCCTTCCTGCCGCAGCCGGTGGCAGCGCCGGTGGCGGTGGTGGACCCCGCCAACTGCAACGGCTGCCGGCGCTGCTTCGACGACTGCCCCTACACCGCGGTCACGATGGTCGCGCATCCGAACCGGCGCATCGGGCGCCAGATGGCACAGGTCGACGCCGACCTGTGCGCGAGTTGTGGCATCTGCGTCGGTGCGTGCCCGTCGTCGACGCCGTTTCGCAAGGGCGCCCTGCTCGTCACCGGCATCGACATGCCGCAGTCGCCGATCAACGGCCTGCGCGAGCGCATGGAGGCGGCGCTTGCAGGCATGCCGGGCGATCGAGCCAGGTTCGTCGTCATCGGTTGCGACCACGGCGCACGCATCCAGCCGCTCGCGGCCGCCGACGTCGCCACCTTCAGCCTGATCTGCACCGGCATGCTGCCGCCGTCATTCGTCGAGTACGCGTTGCGCGGCGGCGCCGATGGGGTGCTCGTCACCGGATGCAGCGACGGCGGCTGCGCGTTTCGTCTCGGCCAGCGCTGGACGCGCGAACGCCTGCTCGGTCTGCGCGAGCCGCATCTTCGCCGTTCGGTGCCCGGTGAGCGGCTGGAGACGGTCTGGGCCGACGCCGGAGACGAGGCCGCCGTGGAGGCGGCGCTTGCCGTACTCAGACTGCGGGTATCGGGCGCCGCGGCGCCTTCACATGCGAAACTTCGCTATGGATGAAACGCCAGCCCGCAAGCGCTACTCCTGGATCGGCCAGGCCCTGCTCTACGCCGTCTTTGCTCTCATCATCGGCGTGTTTTCGCACTGGCCGACCTACCGCCACCTGGCGGACGACGAGGCCCTGATCAAGCTGAGCTTCACGCATGCCGCGCAGCGCGTCGACGAGTGCCGCAAGCTCACGCCGCAGGAACTCGCCAAGCTACCGCCGAACATGCGCACGCCGATGAAGTGCGGACGCGAGAGGGCGCCGATCGTCGTCGAGGTCGATATCGACGGCAAGCCGGCGATCCGCCATGTCGCTCAGCCTTCGGGCCTGTCGCGCGACGGCGCCTCGTCGGTCTATCGGCGCATCACGGTGCAGGCCGGCACGCATCAGCTCGCGGTGCGGCTGAAGGACAACGCAGGCGACGGCGGCTTCAGCTATCAGAGCGAGAAGACGGTCGCGCTCGCGCCGGCGCAGATCCTCGTCATCGATTTCGATCCGCAGCGCGGCGGGATCACCTTCCGATGAGTGCGCACCTTTCCACCTCCGCGGTGCCGTCCGGGCGCTCAGCGGTGCTGCCGCAAGCGCGCAACGACGCCGAGTACACGCTCGCAGTCCCGACCGACGCCCGCCGCGGTCTGGCACGCGGCTGGCTCGCCCTCGGCCTGGCGGCGCTCATCTTGTCGGGCGTGTTCTCGATCCTGCTCGTGCTGGCGCGCACCCCGGGAGTCAACAAGCTGCTGCCGAGCGCCGACTTCTTTCGCGTCGCGCTCGTCGTGCATGTCGATCTCTCGGTCCTCGTCTGGTTCATCGCCGTCGCCGGCGTGCTGTGGAGCCTGATCAGCGCCCCGCGCGCTTTCGGGCTCGCTTGGGCCGCGCTCGGCCTCGCCGCGGCCGGGGCGCTTGCGATGTCGTTGGCGCCGTTCATCGGCAGCGGCGAAGCGGTGATGGCCAACTACATCCCGGTGCTCGACGGCGCACCGTTCCTCGGCGGGCTGCTGCTGTTCGCGGCCGGTGTTGCGCTGCTCGTGCTGCGCTCGCTCTGGCTCGCGCCGCGCCTGGGGGCGAGCTTCGATGGCGGCGGCGCGCTGCGCTTCGGGCTCAACGCGAGCGTCGTCGCGACCGCCGTCGCGCTGCTCGCCTTCGGCTGGTCGTTCGCCGTGCTGCCGCGCACGCTCGAGGGCCGCGCGTACTACGAGATCCTGTTCTGGGGCGGCGGCCACGCGCTGCAGTTCACCTGGACGCTGCTGATGCTCGTCGCCTGGCTCTGGCTCGCCGGTGCGTCCGGCGCGCGCGTCGCGCTCAGCCCGCGCGTCACGCTGCTGATGTTCATCCTCGCGCTCGCGAGCGTGTTCGTCACGCCGTACGCCTACCTGGCGCATGACATCGCGTCGGTCGAACACCGCGACGCGCTGACCTGGGCGATGCGCCTGGGCGGAGGGGTCGCGATCGTCCCGATCGCGCTCGCCGTCGTCGCCGCGCTCGTCAACGTGCCGGCGGCGACGCTGCAGACGCGGCCGTTGCGCTCGGCGCTCGTCGCGTCGGTGCTGCTGTTCGGTGCCGGCGGCGTGATCGGCATCTTCATCAGCGGCAGCAACGTGCGCATTCCGGCGCACTATCACGGCTGCATCGTCGGCGTCACGCTCGCGCTGATGGGGCTCGTCTACCACTTGCTGCCGCGCATGGGCTATGGCACGCCGCAGGGACGGCTGGCGGCGTGGCAGCCCGCGCTCTATGGCTTCGGACAACTGCTGCACATCGTCGGCCTCGTCTGGTCGGGCGGCTACGGCGTGCAGCGCAAGGTGGCCGGAGCCGAACAGGTGCTGCGCAGCGGCGCCGAGATCGCCGGCATGGGGCTGATGGGGCTCGGCGGCCTGATCGCCATCGTCGGCGGCCTGCTGTTCGTCGTCGTCGTCATCAGCGCGCTGCGGCGCAGGACTCCCTGATGCTCAAAGCCTTGCAACGCGGCCTGCAATGGCTGTTCATGCGGGTCGAGGCGGTCTTCAATGCCGCCTTCGGCGACCGGCTCAATCCGCTCTACCACCTGGGCGCGATCAGCTTCTTCCTGTTCTGGGTCATCGCCGCAACGGGGCTCTATCTGTATGCCTTCTTCGAGACCGGCGTCGCCGACGCCTACACCTCGGTCGAGGGGCTGACGCACGGCCAGTGGTTCGCCGGCGGCGTGCTGCGCAGCATCCACCGCTACGCATCGGACGGCTTCGTCATCACGATGCTGATCCACATGGTGCGCCACTTCGCCTTCAACCATTACCGCGGCTTTCGCTGGTTCTCGTGGGTGACGGGCGTGGTGCTGATCTGGCTCGTCTATTCGGCGGGCATCACCGGCTTCATGCTGCCCTGGGACCACCTCGCGCAGTACACGATCGTCGCCGCCTTCGAGTGGTTCGACTGGTTGCCCGGCTTCGGCGGCACGCTGATGCGCAACTTCATCTATCCCGACAGCGTCAACGACCGCTTCTTCTCGCTGCTCGCGTTCATGCACATCGGCATCTCGCTCGTGCTGCTGCTGCTGCAATGGGTTCATGTGCAGCGCGTACCGAAGGCGCGCACGAATCCGCCGCGCCCGATCATGACGAGCGTGATCGTGACGCTGCTGCTGCTGTCCGCGCTGCGCCCGGTGCTGAGCCAGGGCGGCGCGGCCGATCTCGGCGTGGCGGTGACGACGCTGCAGTTCGACTGGTTCTACCTTGCCGTGCTGCCGCTCGTCTCGGTCTGGCCGATCGGCCAGGTGTGGGCGCTGTTGATCGGCTCGACCGCGGTGCTGATGGCGCTGCCGTGGCTGCCGCCGCAGTTCGGCCGCAAGCGCGCGCAGGCCTTTCAACTCGAAGTCCACCACGCCACCGGGAGTTCCGATCCGCTCCCGGTGCGCAGCGGCGAGACGCTGCTCGACGCCGGATTGCGCCACGGCCTGGAGCTGCCCTACGAGTGCCGCAACGGCGGCTGCGGCGTGTGCCTTTGCACCGTGGTGCACGGCACGGTCGATCACGGGCCCTACCAGCCGGCCGCGCTACCCGACGCCGCGCGCGCTCGCGGCCAGGCATTGATGTGCTGCGCGACGGCAATGTCGGACGTCGTCATCGAGGTCGAGGCCGATGCCCGCACCGCGCTCAAGGCGGTGCACGAGTACAGCGCGCGCGTCGACAGCATCGAGCGCCTCGCGCCCGAGGTGATCCGCCTCATGCTGTCGCTGCCGCAGGGTGAGACGATGCCCTTCAAGGCTGGGCAGTACATCAACATCGTGCTCGAGGATGGTCAGCGGCGCGCGTTCTCGTTCGCGAATCCGCCCCAACAGCAGGGCCGGATCGAACTGCATGTGCGGCGCATTCCGGGCGGTCGCTTCACCGGCGCCGTGTTCACGTCGATGAAGGTCGGCGACACCTTGCGCATCGAGGGTCCGCTCGGCCACTTCACGCTCAGCGACAGCGCGCACCCGATCCTGTTCGTCGCCGGGGCGACCGGCTTCGCGCCGATCAAGAGCATCGTCGAGGATGCCTTTGCGCGCGGATTGACGCGGCCGATGTGGCTCTACTGGGGCGTTCGCAGGCATGACGACCTGTACGCCATCGCCCTGGCCGAACAGTGGCAGCGCGAGCATCCGCACTTCCGCTTCGTGCCGGTCCTCTCGGAGCCCGATGCCGGCGGCCAATGGGCTGGGCGCAGCGGGCTCGTCCACGAGGCGATGCTGGCCGACTTCCCCGATCTGCGCGACCATGAGGTCTATGTCTGCGGGTCGGTCAAGATGGTCGAGGCGGCGGTACCCGCTTTCATCGAGCAGGGGCTCGCCGAAGGCTTCTGCTTCACCGACGCCTTTCTGCCATCCGGCCCTGCTAAGCGCGAGGTCGGATCGACGCCCTGAACGCCGGCGTGGCGTCTGACCGATAATTGCCACGCCGCAGGTGCGGTCTTTGTATGCTGGCTTGGTGTTGCGAGGAAACATGCATACCATCTACATCTATAAACCTGCACCCATGAGAACGCCCCCGCACGCTGTCCGATCTGCCACCTCGGTTGGGGGCTCAGCGGCGCGCATCGAACCGACGAAACCTACCGGAGCTTGGGCATGAGCGCCATCGAACAGGCAGCGCCGCTCACGCAGGCGTTGCAGCAACCCTATCGCCACGGCTTCGTCACCGAGGTCGAGACCGACTCGCTGCCGCCGGGGCTGGACGAAGACATCGTGCGCGCGATCTCCAAGCGCAAGCGCGAGCCCGAGTTCCTCCTCAAGTGGCGGCTCGCGGCCTTCGAGCGCTGGCAGAAGATGCCGATGCCTGAGTGGGGCAAGCTGCGCATCGCGCCGATCGACTTCCAGGCGCTGTGCTACTACTCGGCGCCGAAGTCGCTGAAGGACGGGCCCAAGAGTCTGGCCGAGGTCGACCCCAAGCTGCTCGAGACGTACGAGAAGCTCAATGTGCCGCTGCACGAGCGCGCGCGGCTCGCAGGCGTCGCGGTCGACGCGGTGTTCGATTCGGTTTCGGTCGGCACCACGTTTCGCGAACAGCTCGCCGCCGTCGGCGTCATCTTCTGCTCGTTTTCGCACGCGGTGGAGAACCATCCCGAGTTGATCGAGCGCTACCTCGGAAGCGTCGTGCCGCAGGGCGACAACTTCTATGCCGCGCTCAATTCGGCGGTCTTCTCCGACGGCTCGTTCGTCTACATCCCCGAGGGCGTGCGCTGCCCGATGGAGTTGTCGTCGTACTTCCGCATCAACGCGCGCAACACCGGGCAGTTCGAGCGCACGCTGATCATCGCCGAGCCCGGCAGCCACGTC
>CAZVNC010000069.1:0-8728 GCA_964628305.1 uncultured Ideonella sp. | reverse complement strand
ATGTCGAGCAGCCGCGTCACTGTCTCCGGCGCGCTGTTGGTGTGCAGCGTCGAGAGCACCAGGTGGCCGGTCAGCGAGGCCTCCACGGCGGTTTGTGCGGTCTCGGTGTCGCGGATCTCGCCGACCATGATCACGTCCGGGTCGGCGCGCAGGAACGCACGCAGCGCCTTGGCGAAGGTCCAGTCGATCTTCGGGTTCACCTGCACCTGGCGCAGCCCGGGCTGGGTGATCTCGATCGGATCCTCGGCGGTCCAGATCTTGCGCTCGGGCACGTTGATGAACGAGAGCGCCGAGTGCAGCGTCGTCGTCTTGCCCGAACCGGTCGGGCCGACGCACAGGATCATGCCGTAGGGCCGCTCCATCGAGAGCTTCAATTGCGCGAGGTTGGCGTCGCTCAGGCCCAGATCGTCGAGCGGCATCGGCTTGGCCGACGCCAGCAGGCGCATGACGACGTCCTCCAGCCCGTTGTTGGTCGGGATCGTCGCGACGCGCAGCTCGACGCGGTGCGGCGGCGAGAACTTGGCGAAATTGATCTTGCCGTCCTGCGGCTTCCGGCGCTCGCTGATGTCGAGGTCGCACATGATCTTGATGCGCGCGATCACCGCGTTGCGGTAGTTGTGCGGCAGTTCCAGATGGGTGCGCAGCAGGCCGTCCTTGCGAAACCGGATCTTGATGCGCTCGCGCCCCGGGTGGCTCTCGATGTGGATGTCCGAGACGCCGTCCTTCCAGGCCTCGATGATCATGTTGTTGATCAGGCGCACGAGCGAGTTGTCGGACTGCTCGATCTGCAGGTCGTCGTCGCTGCCGGGCCGGTCGTTGCGCTCCTTCTCGAGCGTCTCGACGAGCTTGTCGGTGTCGTTGAGGTCGAACTCGAATGGCGCGGACGCGTCCGCCGGGCCGAAGCCGATGTGGGTCGCGATGCCGAATTTCTCGTACGCCGCGCGCAGCGCGTCGTCGAGCGACGCGCACTGCGCGAGCACCGGCACGCACTTGGTCTGGGTCAGGAACTCGATCTCCTCCATCGCCTCGCGGCGCCGCTGCAGGTCGGCGAGGGCGACGATGAGCCGCCCATCGCGCAGCATCAGCGGCATCAACTGCAGCCGAAGCGCCATCGCGAACGGCAGCTTGCGCAGCGCTTCCGCTTCGACCGGAAACTGCGCGAGCGCGACGATCGGAAACCCCATCTTGCGCGCGAGCGCGAGCTGCAGGTCGTGCGGCGAGACGGCGCCCATGCGCACCAGCACCTCGCCGAGCGGCATGCTGCGGTCGCTCGCCTGCTGCGCGAGTGCGGCGTCGAGTTGCGCCGGCGTGATGAAACCGAGCGAGAGCAGCGCATCGCCGATCCGCACCAGCGGCATGCTCGCCTGCTTGCTGATCGCCTCCAGCAACTGCTCCGGCGTCAACACCTGATGCGTGACGAGGATCTCGCCGATGCGCTGCGTGCGCATGGCCTGCTGGCGCTCGAGCGCCTGTTCGATCTGGCTCGGCGTCGCCGAATCGTCCTGCACCAGCAGCTCGCCGATCCGATCGCCGATCTCGAACGCGGTGTAGGCCTCGCGCGGCAGGAAGAGGCGGCGCACGCTGTCGCAATCGTCCAGCGGCGGGAACAGGAACAGACCGAAATCGCGCTCGACGTGGCCGATCGTCTCGCCCGTCAACTCGTTGCCGCTCGCGAGCACGACGCGATAGTAGCTGCGCGGACGATGGGCCAGCACCCGGGCTTCGGGGTCGCCGGGCCGAGTGCTCGATGCGCGCTGCGCGCTGACCTCGATCGGCGGCAGCACGGTGAGCGACTTGAACTGGTTGAAGCGCAACGCCATCGTCGTGCGCGCGGGCGGCACTTGCACATGCGCGACGCGCTCTTCGGGAACGAAGAAGCTTAAGCGCCCCTGCATCTCCTTGTCGTTCAGGCCGACGATCACGCAAGCCTCGCTCGGCTGCTGCTCGACCGACTTCGGATACGAGGCAAAGGGCGGCGTCGGCCAGCAAAACATCGCCGTCCGCGCCTTCTGTGGTGGTTCGGCAGCGACCGCCTCGGCCTTGCGCCCGAAGCCGCTGCGGCTTGTTTCGGGCAGCGGCTCGCGGTCCCCAGCGGACCAGGCCAATGGCGTCGAGAGGTCGGACATGCGGGATCCCCGTCGATGGGCAGGAGAGCGCGCGACGATCGATTCGCCGGCGCACGATGACATCCGCATGCTAGGCAGGCAGGGCCGGCGCGGTGCGCGAAAGTGACCCGCGAACGACCGCCAGATCGGCTCGTCGCCGCCGCGAGTACGATCGCCAAAGGGCACCGCCTGCGGCGGTGCGCGGGAGTGCGACCGACGGACATGAACAAGGCCTTCACGCGCGAAACCGAATCGGATGCCGACGACGGCGACGACGATGCGCCGGCGCTCGCCGCGCTGCCGGCGGGCGCGCGCAACTACCTGACGCCGGCCGGCTACGCACGGCTGCGCAAGGAGCTGCTCGATCTGCTCGATGTCGAGCGGCCAAGAGTTGTCGAGGTCGTTTCCTGGGCGGCGAAGAACGGCGATCGCTCGGAGAACGGCGACTACCTCTACGGCAAGAAGCGCCTGCGCGAGATCGACCGCCGGATCCGCTTTCTGACGAAGCGGCTCGACATTGCCGAAGTCGCCGACCCATCGGTGCATCACGGCAGCGACCAGATATTCTTCGGCGCGACCGTGACCTACGCCAACGCCCGCGGCGAGGAGCGCACGATCACGATCAAGGGCATCGACGAAGCCGACAATCTTGCCGGCGAGGTGAGCTGGGTCTCGCCGGTCGCGCGCGCCCTGCTGAAGGCGCGCGAAGGCGACGAGGTGCAGCTAACGACTCCGGGCGGAGTCGAGACGATCGAGGTGATCGAGGTGCGCTACCCCGCGCCGGGCTGAGGACGCCGCGCCGCCGCCATCCGGTGCTCAGGGCTTGACGCGTGCCACCCGCTGCACCGGCGGCGTGCGCTTGAGCAGGCGCATCGCCTCGGCCAGGTGCACGCGGTCGCGAACGCTCAGCACGAGCCGCATGTCAGTCGTGTCGCCGGCGCGCTCTTCGCCCATGTCGATGTAGATGATGTCGGCTTCGGCCGCGCTAACGGCCGAGGCGACCTGCGCGAGGACGCCCTTGCCGTTGTGCAGCAAGACGCTGATGGCGGTCTCGAACGGGCGCGTCATCTCCTCGGCCCACTCGACGCTCATCCAGTGTTCGCGGTCGCGCTCGTGCAGGCGGCGGCCGACGGCGCAATCCGCCGTGTGCACGACGAGCCCTTCGCCGCGCCCGAGGTAGCCGACGATTGCATCGCCCGGGATCGGGCGGCAGCAGGGCGCCATCTGCACCGACGTGCCTTCGCTGCCGTCGATAACGACGCGCTGCCTGGGCATCGCGTCGGGATCGTCGCCGTAGCGGCCGAGCGTGAGCATCACCGCATCGGGGCGCATGCCGCCCGCGATCATCAGCCGGGCGAGGTGTTTGGCGACGATGGTCGCGATCTTGCGGCCGAGGCCGATGTCGGTCAGCAGTTCGTCGCGCGTGCGGTTGTCGCTCCAGCGCGTGAGCTGCAGCCAGATCGCGGCCGCCTGCGCGTCCTCGGGATCGGCCGACGGCAGCAACAATCCCTCGGCGCGCAGCGCGGAGCCGAGCAGCTTCTCGCCGAGTTGCTGCGACTCCTCCTGCTCCATCGTCTTCAGGTAGTGCCGGATGTGCGAGCGCGCGCGGCCGGTGCGAACGAAGTTGAGCCACGTCGGATTCGGCCGTGCGCCGGGCGCAGTGATCACTTCGACGACGTCGCCGCTGTGCAATTCCGTCTTCAGCGAGACCGGCTCGCCGTTGATCTTGGCGGCGACGCAATGGTCGCCGACGTCGGAGTGGATCGCATAGGCGAAATCGACCGGGGTCGCGCCGCGCGGCAGCGAGAGGATCTGCGACTTCGGCGTGAAGACGTAGACCGCGTCCGGAAAGAGGTCGATGCGCACATGCTCGAGGAACTCGTTGGCGTCGTTCGTCTCGTCCTGGATGTCGAGCAGGGATTGCAGCCACAGCGCCCCCAGGCGCTGCGCCTCGGCGGCGCTGGCCGGCGCGCTGCGCTTGGCCTTGTACATCCAGTGCGCCGCGATGCCCTTCTCGGCGACCGCATTCATCGGCTCGGTGCGGATCTGGAACTCGACCGCGGTGCCGAGCGGGCTGACGAGCGTCGTGTGCAGCGACTGGTAGCCGTTCACCTTCGGGATCGCGATGTAGTCCTTGAAGCGGCCCGGCATCGGCTTGTAGATCTGGTGCAGCACACCGAGCGCCAGATAGCACTCCGGCAAGGTCGCGACGACGATGCGAAAGCCGAAGATGTCGTTCACCTGCGCGAAGCTCAGGTGCTTCTGGCGCATCTTGCGGTAGATCGAATAGAGCGTCTTCTCGCGCCCGCTGATCTGCACCTTCAACTTGGCCTTGGCGAAGGCGTCCTCGACCTCGCGCTGGACCCGATCGACGATGTCGCGCCGCGAGCCGCGCACGCTCTGCACCGCCTTGAACAACGCGGCGTGGCGCCAGGGGCGAAGCTGCTGGAACGAGAGCTCCTGCAGTTCGCGGTAGGTCTGGTTCAGGCCGAGGCGGTGCGCGATCGGGGCGTAGATGTCGAGCGTCTCGCGCGCGACGCGCATCCGCTTGTCGGGCGCCACGGCGTTCATCGTGCGCATGTTGTGCAGCCGGTCGGCAAGCTTGATGAGGATGACGCGCACGTCGCGCGTCATCGCGAGCAGCATCTTGCGAAACGATTCGGCCTGCGATTCCTCGCGCGTCGAGAAGCGCAGCCGGTCGAGCTTGGTCAGGCCGTCGACGAGATCGGCGGTCGGCGCGCCGAAGCGCTCGATCAGTTCGGCCTTGCCGATGCCGCAATCCTCCATCGCATCGTGCATCAACGCGGCCATGATCGCCTGGGCGTCGAGCTTCCACTCGGCGCACAGCGCGGCAACCGATATCGGGTGCGTGATGTAGGGCTCGCCGCTGGCGCGGAACTGGCCGAGGTGGACCTCGTCGGCGAAGCGGTAGGCTTCGCGCACCCGCTTGATGTCGCCGGAGTTGAGGTAGTCGAGCTTGGCGGCGAGGACCGCGAACGACGACGCGGTCGCCTCGTCGGGCCCGAGCACCGGCACATCGCGCGTGACCGGGCGCGGCTTGGGCGTCTTCGAAAGCGCCTTGCCGAGGACCGACCAAACCGAGATCGTGCGTTCGCCCATCGAACGCATTATCTTGCCTTGCGCGGAAAGCGCCTGCGACAGGTCCTTTGGGCGCGGGGCGGTGGCCGCGCTGGCGAACGCTCGAAGTGCGTTAGACCGGAACCTTGCGCAGCATCCCGGCGGCGATTTCGCGCAGCGCGGTCACACCGGGCTTGTTCTTGCTCTCGATCTTGGGCGTGTGGCCCTGGCTCAGCATGCGCGCACGGTAGGTCGCGGCGAGCACGAGCTGGAAGCGGTTCGGGATCTTGACGAGGCAGTCTTCGACGGTGATGCGGGCCATGAACGGTGCTCCGGGGCGGCGTGCTGCGCGGACGCGTCAGCTGAGATCGAGGGCGGCGAAGACGGCGGGCTTGCTGCGAGCCTGCGCGGCGTACTTGAGGCGCTGCGAGTGGACGATCGCCTTCAGGTCGAAAAGCGCCGTCTCGAACAGAGCATTAATTATAACGAAGTCGAAGTGCCGGGCCTGGGCGACCTCGGCGCGTGCGTTCGCGAGGCGTTGGTCGATCACGGCCGGCGGATCCTCGCCGCGCCGCGTCAGCCGTTGCCGCAACTCGTCCCAGCTCGGCGGCAGGATGAAGATCAGTACCGCATTCGGGAACAGCTTGCGGATCTGCAGCGCGCCCTGCCAGTCGATCTCGAGCACCACGTCCTGCCCGCCGCGAATGCGCGCTTCGACCTCGGCGCGCGACGTGCCGTAGAGGTTGCCGTGCACCTGCGCCCATTCGACGAACCCGTCGCGCGCGATCATGGCGCGAAACGCGGCCTCGTCGATGAAGTGGTACTCGCGCCCGTCCTGCTCCTGCCCGCGCGGCGCGCGTGTCGTGTGGGAGACCGACACGACGATGTGCGAGTCGAGCTCGAGCAGCGCGTTGACGAGGCTCGATTTGCCGGTGCCGCTGGGCGCGGCAACGACGAACAGGTTGCCGGGATAGTCGCTGCCGTTCATGCGATGTCAAGCGCCAGTACGTCGGGTTCTAAACCAAGGATCGGTCGTGTCCTGCCTTGCCGTGCGCCCCAGCACGAGAACGCCAAGGGTGAATCCGCACGGTTTGCATGCGCGATACGCCGAGTCGCATCGGGGCAGGATTGCGCAGGCTTGCAACTGTAGCGTAGCGCGTGGGGCGGGCGTCCGGCCGCACCCTGCGGACGCCGGCACTGCGAGCATTCCGGCGGCGCCAAACAGCGCGCGCAGGTGTTGGCGCGCACGTGGCGCACGAGGCCTCAAGCAGTGAGGGGGCGGGCGCGCGCCAGCGCGCCGTAGATCACCGCCCCGGCCAGAAGCGCCGCGGCAGCGATCTGCAGGGCCAGCGTGAAGCCCGCGGCCGGGCTCGCGCTGCGTTGCAGCAGCCAGGCCACCGCCGGTGGGCCGGCGACCTGCCCGAGGCCGAAGGCGGCCGTCAAGCCACCGATCAGCGCAGCCGTGTCGTGCGGCTGCAGGCGGCGCACTTCCTGCAGCGCAAACAGCGTGATCGCGGTGAACGGCAGGCCCAACAGCAGACTGCCGAACGCGAAGCCTGTCAGCGTCGGCAGCCACACGCCGAGCATGATGCCGATGGCCTGCATCACATAGCAGGCCAGCAGCAGGTGACGGCGGTCCAGCCGCAGCGGCACGCGCACGGTCAGCAGCGAACCGACGGCGACGCCGATACCGAAGATCGGCCAGAACAGATCCAGCCACAACGAACCGAAATGCAGCACCTGGCGCGCGATCACCGGCAGGAAGGTGGCCGTGACGATGTAGCCGAAGCCGGACAATCCGTAGGCGAGCGTGAAAGCCGCGATCGTGCCGCGCGGCGGCGGCGCGTCGCCGCCCGCCGCGAACGCCGGCGCGTGCACGTCGCCGCGCAGTTGCGGCCAGGCCAGCGCGGCGAGCGCCGCCGCGAGCAGCGCGAACGCCGCCCAGCCGGCGGCAGCGTTCATGCCGCGCGCCACCATCGCCGTAGCGGCGAGGCCGCTGATCGTGATCCCCAGCCCGGGGCCGACATAGATGATGCCGGCCAGCGCGGGCGCGCCCAGCGCGGCGAGCCGCGCCAGGCACCAGCCGGAGACGAACACGAACACCAGCGCGCTCGCGACGCCGGCCAGAAAGCGCCACAGCGGCCAAAGTGACGCCGGCGGCAGCGCCATGCCGAGCGTCAACAGCACCGTCGCGACGAGGCCGAAGCGCACGACGCGGATGTGGCGCAGCGGCGCGAGCCCGCGACGCCGCCACAGCGCCGGCTGCGCCGCACAGGCCATCGCCCCGAGCAGGTAGCCGAGGTAGTTGGCGGTCGCCAGCCAGCTCGCACCGGCCAGATTCACCACCCCGTCCTGCAGCATCATCGGCAGCAGCGGCGTGAAAGCGAAACGGCCGATGCCCATCGCGATCGCGAGCGAGACCAGGCCGGTCAGGGCAATCGCGATCGGGCGGGGCTGGTGCGGCACTGCGCTCATTCGGGGATTGTCAATGCCGCCTGAGCGCTGCGCTCGGACACCGGTTGGCCTAAGCGGACCGTAGACGCTCAGCGCCTTCGAACCACGGACGCTGTCGCGCTGTCCGAAATCGAGGGTGCGTCGGACGTCGACGTCGTTGCCGCGCGCCACCAGCTCGAGGACGACTACCACTGATGGTCAGAACGGGACGTTGGTCGCTTGTCCGGCGGACGACCAGCAGGTGGGCGCTACTCGATGTTCTGCTCACGCGGCGGGTTGGGAACGCTGCGCACGGCTCCAGCGCCTGGAGCACCAGCATGCTCAATGTTCTGGTAGTTGATGCCAGCCGCAGCACCGCCGTTCTTCGACCGGAGCGCGCCTGCAGCGAAGATCGCCCACAGGTTGGCAATGGCCGTGATCTGGAACAAACGCGTGGACTGCGGGGCAGGCACTTGTCAGCTCGCGGAGGTCGGCGGCGGCGGCTTCGATGCAGCAAAGGCGGCCCGGCCCTCGTACGCCATCAGGATCAGCGGCTTTGCAGCATCCAGGTCCGCCTGCGACGTGAGGGCGAGCTCCAGGTCACCCGTGCCCCAGTGTCCTTGCTGACTAACATCGCGGCCGTTCGTGGGCAACGGCACGACCTGGGTGGGGTCGAGGTGCAGGTACAGCAGCAGGCGGTTCTTCTGCGGTACCAGCGTGGCGAAGTTCTTCAGCCGCTTGAAGGCCACGTACAGCTTCAGCTCCTTGCGCTGCACATCGTCGCCCAGAGACAGCACGTGTCCGTCCAGCGACGCGACCAGCTCGCTCAAGTGAGGCGGCAGCAGCGGCAGCCAGTCCGCGAACGATCGATCACCGTAGCCTAGCTTGGCGGCAACAGGCTCGCTGATCTGGGTCTTCTGTCGCTTGGCCGACTTCGCGGGTACCTGGCGCCCGGCGTTGGCACTGGTCGAATTGGCCAGCTCCAGCAACAGCAGTTCTTCGCCGAAGCGGCGGTGACGGATCAGCTCGATGTTGCGATTGATCTGTTGCACGGCATGGCCGTCGTACTTGGTGAAGTCCGCCGCGATGCACACCAGCCGCGGTGCGCCCCA
>CAZVNC010000068.1:0-8730 GCA_964628305.1 uncultured Ideonella sp. | reverse complement strand
CTTCATGTGGAAGAACAACCGCCGCCGCTACAGCGAGAAGTTTCCGACCTGGGACATCCTGCGCAAGTACAACAAGGACTACAAGCTGATCTTCGTCGGCGACGCGACGATGAGCCCGTACGAGATCCTGCAGCCGGGCGGCAGCGTCGAATACAACAACGAGGAGGCCGGCGCCGAGTGGCTGCAGCGGCTGACGAGCACGTTCCCGAAGTTCGCCTGGATCAACCCCGAGCCGCAGGGCGTCTGGGCCTACCGGCAGAGCATCGCCATCGTGCAGCAGCTGATGAACCACCGCATGTTCCCGCTCACGCTGCCGGGGCTCGAAGGAGCGATGCGCCTGCTCTCGAAATGACGCCGCCGCATCGTCCGCCGCGCGCCCGGCACCGGCGCGCGGCTGCGGGCGTGCCGGGGCCGGCCGCGTGGGCGGCAGCGAGCGGCGGCCGGCGATGAGATTCGCGCTGCGCGCAGCAGCGGCCTGGATCGTCGCGTCGCTGCTCGCCGGCTGCGCGAGCCTGACGACTCTGTTCGAGCCGCTTCGCGATGAGCCGGTGGCCGAAGCGAAGGAAGAGACCGCTCCTGAAGCGCCGCCCGAGGCCGACGTCTATCGCCTCGAGATCGTCGCCCCCGAACCGTTGCGCTCGGTGCTCGAGAGGCACCTCGACCTGGCGCGCTTTCGCGACGCGCGCGTCGCCGGCGCCGTGACCCGGCTCGAACTGGACCGGCTGATCGCCGGTGCGCCGGCCCAGGCGCGTGCGCTCGCCGAGACCGAGGGCTACTTCGAGGCCCAGGTCAGCGCCTCGCGCGACCGCGAAGAGGTGCCGCTGGTGCGCGTCGTCGTCGAGCCCGGGCCGCCCGCGCTGATCGCGTCGGTCGCGATCGCGTTCGAAGGGCCGCTGCAGGAGGCGGGCGCGGCGGGCGACGACTTCGCGCACCGCACGATGGCGACGCTCGTCGACGCCTGGCCGCTTGCGCAGGGCGCGGGCTTCTCGCAGTCGGCCTGGGCGGGCGCCAAGAACAGCACGCTCGCGCGTCTGCAGGGCGCCGGCTATCCGCTCGCGCGCTGGCGCGACACGACGGCGACGGTCGACGTTGCCCGCCACAGCGTGGCGCTCACGCTGGTCGCCGAAAGCGGGCCGCTGTTCCGGATCGGCCAGGTGCGCATCGAGGGGCTGGCGCGCTTCGAAGAGACCTCCGTCCTGAACCTGCTCGACTTCAAGCCCGGCGAGCGCTACTCGGAAGGCCTGCTCGCTGCGTGGCAGCGCAATCTGCAGCGCTCGGAGCTGTTCGAGGCGGCGTCGGTCACGCTGCTGGTCGAACCCGAGCATGCCGGCGACGCGACGGTGCTCGTCAAGGTGAAGGAGCATCGCCTGCAGCAGGCGACGGTCGGCATCGGCTACAGCAGCGACACCGGGCCGCGCATGACGCTCGACCACATGCATCGCCTGCCGTTCGGCTGGGACGTGACGGTGACGAACAAGCTGCAGATCGGCGGCGCGAAGAACGCCTGGACCGGGCAGGTCATCTCGCACCCCTTGCCGAACCATTACCGCGATCTGGTTTCCGCCGGCTACGAGCGCCTGGACCTGAACGACGAGTTGCGCACGTCGGCCAACGTGCGTCTGGGCCGCACGCAGGACACCGACGACTTCGCGCGCCAGTACTTCGTCGCCGTTCAGGGCGCGCGGGTCGAGAGCGCGGCGCCGACCACCTCGGCATGGGCCGCGACGCTCAACTACAACACCGTTGTGCGCCGCATCGACAGCATCGCGCTGCCGACCCGCGGCTACGTCCTGTCCGCCGAGACGGCCGCCGGCTACTCGTTTCATACCACCGAGAGCAACGGCTCGCTCGCGCGTCTGCTCGGGCGCGTGACGGCCTACCGCCCGTTGTCGGAGCGGCTCTTCCTGCAGGGCTACCTGGAACTCGGCCAGGTCTTCGCCCGATCCGACACCGGCATCCCGGACACCTTGCTGTTTCGCGCCGGCGGGCAGGATTCGGTACGCGGCTACGACTACCGCTCGCTCGGCCCGGTCGAAAACGGCGTCGTCACCAGCGGACGCATGCTGTTCACGTCGAGCATCGAGCTTGCGGGGCCGATCTCGGATCGGTTTCCGACCCTCTGGGGCGCCGTCTTCGTCGACGCCGGCAATGCGGCGAACCAATGGTCGGACCTGAAGCCGGTGGTCGGCGTCGGACCCGGCATCCGCTGGCGCAGCCCGGTCGGTGCGCTGCGCGTCGACCTCGCCTACGGCATCGACGACCGCCGCTGGCGGCTCGAAGTCAGTCTGGGTATCGCACCCTGATCGCGGCATGAGCGAAACCGAATCCCCTGCCCCTTCGGCGCCCGCGCCGGCAGCTCCGCCGCCGGCGTCCAAGCCGCGCGTTGCAAGGCGCTGGGCGAGCGCGCTCGCTTGGACACTGGCGCCGATCGTGCTCGGTCTGGGCCTGCTGTGGGCGGCGCTGTGGTGGATGCTCAACGATGAGCGCGGCACCCGCTGGCTGCTCGACGCCGTGCCCGGCGTCAGCGTCGCGGCGCCGAGCGGCAGCCTGATCGGCAACTTCGCCGCCGAGCGCGTCGAGATCGCGCTGCCGGGCGTGGCGGGCGACCGCATCATCATCACCGGGCTGCGCTGGAGCGGCCTCGCCCTCGGCTGGCCGCAGGCCGACACGAGCTGGCTGCGCATCCAGGCCGAGCGGGTGCAGGCCGAGCGCGTCGACGTGCAGATCGCCGCGAGCGATCCCAACGAGCCGCTGCTCACGCGGCCGCACGACCTGTCGTTGCCAGTCGAGGTCGAGGTGCGCGCGCTGCACGTCGACGCGCTGCACGCCGCGGCGATCGGCGAGCCGCCGCTGCGCGACCTGGACGCGAGCCTCTCGCTCGGCGCCGACGGCGGCACCGCGCATCGCCTGGACGGCATCGCCTTCGCCCTGGATCGCGTCGTCGTGCGCGGCGATGCGCGGATCGCCGCAGCGGCGCCGTTCGAGGTGGCGGCCGGGTTCGCTATCCTGCCCGGCGCGGCGAGCGGCGACACCGCGATCGCGCCGTTCGGCGCCTCGCTCGCGCTGCACGGGCCGCTCGAGCGCGTCGCGCTGCAGGCGACGCTGCGCGGCGCATCGAGCCGCACCGGCGGCGCGCCGCAGACGCTCGATCTGGACGCCACGCTGCTGCCGTTCGTGCCCTGGCCGATCGCCTCGCTGCAGGCGCGAACGCAAGCGCTCGACCTCGCCGCGCTGGCGAGCGGCGCGCCCAGCACCGCGCTCGGCGGCAGCGTCGACGTGCACAGCGTTGCGCTCGACCGGCCGGCAACGATCGACGTGCAGCTCGACAACGCGAACGCCGGCCGCGCCGACGAGGGCCGGCTGCCGATCCGCTCGCTGCGCGCCGGCCTGCGCGCCCGCCCCGACGACCTCGAGAACATCGAGATCCAGCAACTCGCGCTCGAGCTCGGCACGCTGCGCGAGCGCGGCGGCAGCATCACCGGCAGCGGCCACTGGGCACCGGCGCGCACCCAGCTCGACCTGAACTTTTCCGGCATCGCGCCGCGCGCGCTCGATGCCCGCGCGCCGCCGATGCAGTTGGCGGGAAGTCTGCGCCTGCAGGCGAACGACTGGCCCGGCGCCCGCAGCGCGCCCGCGTCCGCACCCCGCCCCGAACCCAGTTTCGCGGTGCGCGGCCGGGTTGACGGCAGCCTGCCGAACGCGGGGCGGATCGAAGCGGTGCAGCTCGAGATCGACGCCACGGCGACGCCGCAACGCATCGTGCTGCGTCAGGCGAGCGTGCGGGCCGGCGCGGCGCGCGCCGAAGCGAGCGGGCAGGCGCTGCGCCAGCCAGGCGGCGCGTGGCAGGTCGCGAGCCAGGGCCAGCTCGCCGACTTCAACCCTGCCCTGTGGTGGCCCGGCGCGCCGGGCTCGGCGTGGCAAGACGGCGCCCACAGCCTGAACGGCACGCTCGACGTTTCGCTGCTCGTTGCCTCCGGCGTGAATGTGCCGCTTGCGACACGCCTGGCGCAATCGCAGGGCCGGGCGACGCTGCGCGTCGCGGACAGCACGCTTGCGGGCATGCCGCTCGCAGGCGATCTGACGCTCGCCGCCGACCGCAGCGCCGGCCTGGCGCTGCAAGGCACGCTCACGCTCGCGAGCGCCGAGCTCGGCGTCCAGGGCCGGCTCGCGTCCGACGGCGCAAACGATCACTGGACGATCAAGGCGCACGCCGCCGACCTCGCGCCGCTGGCGTCGCTCGTGCAACTGGCGCGCGAGCCCGGAGCAGCAAGCCTTGCGTTGTCCGGCACGGCCGACGCGAACCTGAGCATCGATGGCCGCTGGCCGCGGATCGAGAGTCGCGGCAGTGTGAAACTCGGGGACGCCAAGGCGGACGACTGGCGCGCCGAGAGCGCGAAGCTCGACTGGACGCTCGGCAGCACACCGCAGGCGCCGCTCGACGTGAAGCTCGAACTTGCGCAAGTCGGCGCCGGCGTTCGCAAGCTCGACAAGCTCACGGCACTGCTGCAGGGCACGCTCGCCAAACACCGCATCGCAATCGACGCCGAAAGCCCGGTGCGCCCGCCGCTCTGGCTCGACCAATTGCACGGTGCGCAAGGCAAGACGTCCAACGGCACGCTGGCAGAACTGCGCGCAAGCGGCGCGCTGACCTTCGATCCCGCATGGCAGCAACCGCTGCAGTGGAGTGGCCGGCTCGACGACCTGCAGGCGCGCCGGCGCGGCAGCGACTTCCAGACGCCCTGGTTTCGCACCAGGGACTTCGAGATCACCGCCCAGTACGACCCGCTGACGGGCACGCCACAACTGACGCTCGGCCCCGGCCGCGCGCAACTCACGAACCTGGCGCTGCACTGGAGCACGCTGCGCCTTCGCGGCGGCGAGACGCCGGCGGCCGAGATCCAGGGAGAAGTCGAACCCTTCACGGTCGCTCCGCTCCTCGCCCGCCTGCAGCCGGAGTTCGGCTGGAGCGGCGACCTCGTCGTCGGCGGCAAGATCGACGTGCGCAGCGCGCCAACTTTCACTGCCGACATCGAATTCGGCCGCATCAGCGGTGACCTGAGCGTGACCGAGGAAGTCGAGACGCACAAGCTCGAATTGACCGACCTGCGGATCGCGCTCGACGCCCGCGACGGCGTCTGGCACTTCACGCATGCGCTGGCCGGCCGCAAGCTCGGCGCGATGGCGAGCGCCGCGACGCTGCGCACCGACGCGAAGGCGATCTGGCCGCCGGCGAACGCGCCGCTGCAGGGCGTGATGGAGCTGCGCATCGACGACCTAGCCGCCTGGGGCGCCTGGGTGCCGGCCGGCTGGCGGCTGCGCGGCGCGCTGCACGCAAGCGCATCGTTCGGCGGGCAGTTCGGCGCGCCCGAGTTCACCGGAAGCATCGAAGGCAGCGGGCTTGGCGCACGCAACCTGCTCGAAGGCATCGAGCTGAAGGACGGCGAACTGCAGGTCGCGCTGAAGGGCGAAACGGCGCAGATCGTCATGCTGCGCGCGCGCGGCGGCGATGGCAGCGTCGAGGTGACCGGCGGGGCGGCGTTCGGCGCCGCGCCGCAAGCCGAGTTGCGCGTCGCCGCCGACAAGCTGCTGCTGCTCGGGCGCGTCGATCGCCAGCTTGTCGTGAGCGGCGAAGCGACGCTGCGGATCGATCCCGAACGGCTCGTCGTCAAAGGCAAGTTCGACGCCGACCGCGGGCTGTTCGACGTGAGCCGCGGCACCGCGCCCAGGCTCGGCGACGACGTGATCGTGCTGCGCGAGCCGACACCGGACGAGGCGGCTGCCAATGCGCGGGCGGCGGCCGGCGGACGCGAGGTCGACGTGACGCTCGCGCTTGACCTCGGCCAGGCGCTGCGCGTGCGCGGCTACGGCCTCAACACGCTGCTGCGCGGCCAACTCATGCTGACGACGCCCGGCGGGCGGCTGGCGCTCGACGGCACGATCAACACCTATCGGGGTACCTACAAGGCCTACAACCAGAACCTGCGGATCGCGCGCGGCTCGATGGTCTTCAGCGGCGCACCCGACAACCCGCGCCTGGACATCCTCGCGCTGCGGCCGAATCTGGACGTCAACGTCGGCGTCGCGATCAGCGGCACGGCGGCAGTGCCGCGCATCAGCCTTTACTCCGAGCCCGACATGCCCGACAGCGACAAGCTGTCCTGGCTCGTGCTCGGGCGCGCGCCGGACAACCTCGGCGGCTCGGACATCGCCCTGCTGCAGGCAGCAGCTGCCGCGCTGCTCGCGGGTGAAGGCGAATCGCCAACTTCGCAGTTGACGCAACTGATCGGCCTCGATTCGGTGTCGGTGCGCCAGAGCGAAGGCGAAGTCCGCGACACCGTGGTGAGCGTCGGCAAGCAGCTCAGCCGGCGCTGGTACATCGGCTACGAGCGCAGTCTGAGCTCGACCGCCGGCAACTGGCAGTTGATCTACCGGCTCGCCCAGCGCTTCACGCTGCGGCTGCAGACCGGGCTGGACAACTCGATCGACCTGATCTGGACCTGGCGCTGGGATTGAGCGGATAGCGCCGGCATGGCGGCCCCACCAGGAATCGAACCTGGATCTGCCCCTTAGGAGGGGGCTGTTCTATCCATTGAACTACAGGGCCGGCAGGCCGGCATTGTGCAGCAGCGCGCAGCGCTCACCCGTGGTCAGGCGTTCGCGGGCAGCAGGCTCGCCTGGCTCGAGGTCGGACTCTCGCGGATCGCCGCCGAAAGCAGCAGGACGGGAATCAGGCCGACGACGACGATCGCGATCGACGGCAGCGCGGCTTCGCCGAGGCGTTCGTCGCGCGCAAGTTGGTAGGCGACGACGGCGAGGGTGTCGCTGTCGAACGGGCGCAGCAGCAAGGTTGCCGGCAGCTCCTTCATGACGTCGACGAACACGAGCAGCGCGGCGGCCAGCGCGGGTCTGCGCAGCAGCGGCGCGTGCAGTTCGAGAAACAAGCGCCGGCGCGGCGTGCCGAGCGTTCGTGCCGCCTCGTCGACGCTTTGCGGCAGGCGCGCGTAGCCGGCTTCGATCGACTGCAACGAGGCCGCCGAGAAGCGCACCAGATACGCATACAGCAAGCCGAAGGTCGTGCCGGTGACGAGCGCCGTCGTGCCGGCGCCGGGCGCGACTTGCTGCAGCCAGCCGACCGGCAGCAGGATGCCGACCGCGATCACCGCCCCCGGCACTGCGTAGCCGAGCGAGACGATGCGCGTCGCAAAGCGCAGCGAGGCGCGGGTCTGGACGCGATTCGCGAAGGCGAGCGCGAGCGACAGCGCGACAGCGAGTCCGCTCGCCGTCAGCGCGAGGTGCAGGCTCGTCCAGCCCCATTGCAGGAAGCGCGACCAGCCGGCCGTGTCGGGCCCGCCCGCGGCCTGCACCTCGAGCACAACGAGGCGCAGCAGCACGAGAACCGGCAGCACGAAGCCGAGCAGCACCGGCAACAGGCACAGGCCGAACGCGAACGCCGCACCAGCGCCTTGCAGGCGAATCGGACGCGCCTCCGCGCCGTGGGCGGCGCCGCGCCGGCCGGGCGCGAATCGCAGCCGCCGCTGCGCGCGGCGCTCGAGCCACATCAGCAACGCCACGCCGGCCAGCAGGATGGATGCGAGCTGCGACGCCGCGATGCGGTCGTCCATGCCGAGCCAGGCGCGGTAGATGCCGGTCGTCACGGTAGGCACACCGAAGTACGAGACGACGCCGTAGTCGGCGAGCGTCTCCATCAGCGCGAGCGCGACGCCGGCAGCGAGCGCCGGGCGCGCCAACGGCAGCGCAACCGCGCGCACCCGCCGCACGCTGCCCGCGCCGAGCAGGCGTGCGGCCTCCATCAGCGGCACCGCGCGCTCGCCGAGCGCGGCGCGCGCAAGCAGGTAGACGTAGGGGTAGAGGCAGAGGATGAAGAGCACGGTCGCACCGGGCAGGCTGCGCACGTCGGGCCAGAGCGCAGCCTGCGCGCCGCTCGCTTCGCGCAGCGCGGTCTGCAGCGGGCCACTGAACTGCAGGAAATCGGTGCAGGCGTAGGCCAGCACGTAGGCCGGCATTGCCAGCGGCAGCAGCAACGCCCATTCGAATTGCCGGCGCAGCGGGAAGTCGAACAGCGTCACCGCGGCGGCCGTTGCCCCGCCGAGCAGGGCGACACCGACGCCGACGCCGAGCGCGAGCCGGCCGGTGTTCCAGAGGTACTCGGGCAGCACGGTGCGCCATTGATGGCGCAGCGTCTCGAGGCTTGCAGCGTCGAACACGAGCCACGAGCCGAGCACGCAAAGCACCGGCACCGCAAGCAGCAGACAGACGAAGGTGACGACGCGCAGCATGGGAACAGGGGGTGCGTGCGCGAGGCGGAGCGGTGGACGGTCGAAGCTTGCGCTGTGGGCCGCGCGTCAGGCGGCGCGGGCGTGTCGCGCCGACTGCGCCTGCGCTTGCCGCGTCCTGCCGGGAACGAGAATCGACTTCATCGCGCTGCGTATCATACGAAGCATGTTCCTCGCGCTAGAACAGGTGTCGGTCACCTACCCCGGCGCGACCGCGAAACCGGCGGTGCAGGCCGCCTCCTTCGCGTTGCCGGCGGGCGACATCGGCGTGCTGATCGGCCCGTCGGGCTGCGGCAAGACGACCTTGCTGCGCGCGATCGCGGGGCTCGAGCGGCTCGCGCAAGGGCGCATCGCGATCGGCGCCGAGACGCTTGCCGACGCTGCGCACGGCACTCATCTCGCGCCCGAGGCGCGGCGTATCGGCATGGTGTTTCAG
>CAZVNC010000067.1:0-8832 GCA_964628305.1 uncultured Ideonella sp. | reverse complement strand
TGGTGGGCAAGAAGATCGAGGAGCTGATCGCGCGCCTGGCGCAGAAGGCGCGCGCCGCCGGCATCCATTTGATCCTGGCGACGCAGCGGCCGAGCGTGGATGTGATCACCGGCCTCATCAAGGCCAATATTCCGACCCGTCTGTCGTTCCAGGTTTCGAGCAAGATCGACAGTCGCACGATCCTCGACCAGATGGGCGCCGAGGCGCTGCTCGGTCAGGGCGACATGCTCTATCTCACACCGGGAGGCGGGCTGCCGGTGCGGGTGCACGGCGCCTTCGTCAGCGACGACGAGGTGCACCGCGTGGTCGAGTACCTGAAGACGCAGGGCGAGCCGAACTACATCGAAGGCATCCTGGAGGGCGGCGTGCTCGACGACGAGAACGGCGCGGCCGGCGAGGGCGGCGCCGGCGACGCCGAAGCCGATCCGATGTACGACAACGCGGTCGCCGTCGTGCTGCAGCACAAGCGGGCGTCGATCTCGCTCGTGCAGCGCCACCTGCGCATCGGCTACAACCGCGCCGCGCGGCTGCTCGAGCAGATGGAGAAGTCCGGCCTCGTGTCGAGCATGTCCAACAGCGGCAATCGCGAGCTGATCGTGCCCAATCGCGAGACATGAATCCAGCCCGCTGGTTCGTCGCGTTGGCGCTTGCGGCCGCTGCCTGTGCGGCGCAGGCCGACAGCGTCGACACGCTGCGCGCCTTCGTTCGCGACGTGCAGTCGGGCGCGGCCGACTTCACGCAGACCGTCACCTCGCCCGACGGCAAGAAGACGAAGACCTCGAGCGGCAGCTTCGAATTCGCGCGGCCGAACCGGTTCCGCTTTGCCTACACGAAACCGTTCGAGCAGGTGATCGTCGCCGATGGGCAGAAGGTCTGGATCTACGATCGCGACCTGAACCAGGTCAGCAGCCGCAAGCTCGCGCAGGCGCTCGGCGCGACACCGGCCGCGTTGCTGGCCGGCGGCGACCTCGACAAGGATTTCAAGCTCGAGGCGCTACCCGACCGTGACGGCCTCGCCTGGGTCGAAGCGGCGCCGCGCGCGGAAGGCGGCACGCTGCAATCGGTGCGGGTCGGCTTTCGCGGCAAGGAACTGGCGGCGATCGAGATCCGCGACGCATTCGGCCAGACCTCGCTGCTGCGCTTCGGCAAGATGGCGACGAACCAGCCGCCGATCGCCTCTCGCTTCCAGTTCGCGATTCCGCCCGGCGCGGACGTGATCGAGCAGTAGCGCCGTCGTTGCCGGGCCGGACCGATGACCGAGCGATACAAGCACGAGGGCAAGCCTCATCTGCTGCACTCCGCGACCGAATGGCGTGCGCTGTTCGAGATCGCGTCGCTCACCTACCTCTGGCCGACGTTGCTCGCCGCGCCGCATGGCGACGGGCATCCGGTGTTGCTGCTGCCCGGCTTCATGGCCGACGAAGGCTCGCTGATCGCGCTCAAGACCTTCCTCGCGAGCCGTGGCTACGCGGTCGAGACCTGGGGCCTCGGGCGCAACGTCGGCTTCCAGAGCAAGCACGCGACGGCGCTCGAACAGAAAATCCGTCACCTGCAGCACCGGAGCGGCCGCAAGGTGAGCCTCGTCGGCTGGAGCCTGGGCGGCGTGTTCGCGCTCTATGGCGCGCACCAGGCGAGCGAATGCGTGCGCAGCGTCATCACGCTCGGCAGCCCGGTCAGCGTCGATCCGGCCGGCAGCAAGTCGCCCGCCCTCGTGCGCGCGATGTACCGCGCGATCGCGCACCCGATGGGCCCCAACGCGCATGTGATGCAGCCGCGGGTGAAGAAGCTGCGCGAGATGCAGCCGCCGCCGGTGCCGACGAGTTGCCTGTATTCGATCAGCGACGGCGTCGTGCCGGCGCAGGAGGCGACGATCGGCGGCGACGATGCGCTGCACGAGAACATCCGCGTCCAGGGCAGCCACACCGGGCTCGGCTTCAACGCGATGGTGCTGCTCGTCATCGCCGACCGGCTTGCCCAGCCCGAGGGCGACTGGCGGCCCTTCAGCCCGGCAGGGATTTCCGGGACGCTGTACCGGATGTTGACGCACGCGGCCGTGCCGATCTGACCGCGCGCGGCGGTCTGGGCGCGGTGTGCTTGCGGCCCGCAGCCGCGGTGCGGGCCTTGGCCGCCTTCGACTTGCGCGCCCGGGGCGGATCGGGTTTGCGCGGCGCTGCCTCGATCGCCTCCTGAAAGCTCTCGCGCAGGCACAATGCGAAGCGCTCGGGATCGGGCATCAGTTCGCGGCACGAGGTCGGCGAGATGATGAGTTGGCCGTCGTAGCTCGTGACGGCGAACGCGAGCCCCAAGCCGTCGGCGATCGGCATCATCGCCGAGAAGTACGTCATGCGCGCGCCGCAAAGATAGAGCGGCACGTCCGGCCCGGGGACGTTGGCGATGCTGCAGTTGGCGAGCGCCCTGCGCCGCCCGATGCCGAGCGATGCGAAGCCGAGCATCTTGCTGCTGAGCGCGAGCGTGGCGGCCGGAACATGCGCCTCGATGTCCGTTAGCTCCTGCGCCGCGGCGGCGCGCGCCACGCGGTTCGACGCCGCGGTCTGGGCGCGAATGAAGGCGAGGCGTTCGGCGGGGTCGGCGATCTGCGTGCCGAGTTGCACCTGCAGCCACGACATGCCCCGGCGCCCGGCGGTGGGCCGGCCGTCGCCGCGCACGAGGAAGGGTGCGAGCGCGCTCAGGCTCGCGTCCGGCAGTTCGCCCTCGGCGCCGAGATAGCGGCGCAGCGCACCGCCGCAGACCGCGAGCACGGCGTCGTTGACGGTCGCACCGTCGGCCAGCGCGCGCAGCCGCTTGAAGTCGTCTAGCGCGAAGCGGCGCGTCTCGAACACGCGGTGCGGCGAGACGACCGCGTTGAAGCGCGTCAACGGCACGTCGGCCTGGCGCCGCGCGCCGTCCCCGGCGAGCGTGAACGCATTCGGCGCCCAGCGTGCGATCGCGCGCGACAGCGGCCGCGCAAGGCGCAGCGGCGAGGTCATCGTGTTGAAGACGCCGCGCCACAGCATCGCCGCCGATCCGGGCGGCGGTGCGGCAAACCACGGCGCGGGCGGCGCGGCGCCGGGCGGTGTGGCGCTCGTGTCGTGCAGCAACGCGGTGAGCTCGCTGCCGCCGGCCGGATCGACCGCTGCATGATGCGTCTTAGTCAGCAGCGCGAAGCTACCCGCCGGCAGATCGAGGAAGCTGTCCAGCCCTTCGATGACGTAGATCTCCCACAACGGACGGTTCAGATCGAGCGGCCGCGCATGAATGCGCGACACCTGGATGCAGAACTGGCGCCAGTCGCCCGGCTTCGGCAGCGCGATGTGGCGGACGTGGTACTCGAGATCGAAGTTGGCGTCCGCCACCCAGTATGGATAGTCCAGTTCGAACGGCACGCGCTGCAGCCGCCGGCGGAACACCGGCGAGCGGTCGAGCCGGCTTTCGATGTGCGCGAGCAGTGTCTTGAAGCGCAAGCGGCCGCCGGCGACCGTCGACTGGTCGTAGATGTGAAGCAGACTGACGTTCGAGTTCGAATGCGTGGTATCCGAATACAGGAAGCCGGCGTCGTGACCGCTGAGCTGGTTCATCGATCTCGTTTCATCGTCCATCATGGCTCAATATACACAGCGGCAAGCAGTCGGCCGCGCATTCGTGTGACTGCCACAATCGCGCGCATGAGCTCGCTGCCGCTGCCCCTCGACGATCCGGCCGATGCGCCGCTCGCCGAGCGGCTGCGCCCGCGCAGTCTGGATGAAGTGATCGGCCAGGCGCAACTGCTCGGGCCCGGCCAGCCGCTGCGCACCGCGTTCGAATCGGGGCGGCTGCATTCGATGATCCTGTGGGGGCCGCCGGGGGTCGGCAAGACGACGCTCGCGCGGCTGATGGCCGATGCCTTCGACGCCCAGTTCATCGCCATCTCGGCCGTGCTCGGTGGCGTGAAGGACATCCGCGAGGCGGTCGAGCGCGCGCAGCTTGCGCAGGCCGGCGGGCGGCGCACGGTGGTCTTCGTCGACGAGGTGCACCGCTTCAACAAGGCGCAGCAGGACGCCTTCCTGCCGCACGTCGAGTCGGGCCTGCTCACCTTCGTCGGCGCGACGACCGAGAACCCTTCGTTCGAGGTGAATTCGGCGCTGCTGTCGCGCGCCACGGTGCACGTGCTGCACCCGCTCGGCGACGACGATCTGCGCGAGGTGCTGGCACGCGGCCGTGCGCTGCTGGGGGCGCCGCCGTTCACCGCCGCCGCCGAGCAGCGTCTGATCGGCTACGCGGACGGCGATGCGCGCCGGCTGCTGAACGCGCTCGAGACGGTCGCCCGCGCGGCGGGGACGACGGGCGAGGCGATCGAAGCAATCGACGAAAGGGCGCTCGAGAAGACGCTCGGCGAGCAGTTGCGCCGCTACGACAAGGGCGGCGAGCAGTTCTACGACACGATCTCGGCGCTGCACAAGGCGGTGCGCGGCTCGGACCCGGACGCCGCGCTCTACTGGTTCGTTCGCATGCTCGACGGCGGTGTCGATCCGCGCTACATCGCGCGCCGCTTGGTGCGCATGGCGAGCGAGGACATCGGCCTTGCCGATCCGCGCGCGCTGCGCCTCGCGCTCGATGCCGCCGAGACCTACGAGCGCCTCGGATCGCCGGAGGGCGAGCTGACGCTCGCGCAGGCGGTCGTCTTCCTCGCCGTCGCGCCCAAGAGCAACGCGGTCTACGCCGCCTACAACGCGGTGCGCGCGTTCGTCGCGAAGGACGGCACGCGGCCGGTGCCGCTGCGCCTGCGCAACGCGCCGACGCGGTTGATGAAGGATCTCGGCTACGCCGCGGGCTACCGCTACGCGCACGACGAGCCGGCTGCCTTCGCGGCCGGCGAGCGCTACGGGCCGGACGGCGTCGAGCTGCCGCGCTTCTATGCGCCGCGCGCAAGCGGGCTCGAGACGCGCATCGCCGATCGCCTGGCCGAGCTGCGCGGCCTGGACGCTGCCGCCCGCAAGTCGGGTTGATCCGTGCCGTTCTTAGGGTCGTCACGCTGACTTCGGAGGCGCTTTTGCCACTACAGTCGGGCACCCAGCGTCAGCCGGTTGTGCGGATCCGGCGTCTCGATCGAGACGCTTTGTCTTGCGCCATCACGGCCGGGCCTCGCACCCGGGACCTCGAGGAGACTTGCAGATGGACACCCTGATCCAACAGATCATCAACGGCCTGATCCTGGGCAGCGTCTACGCCCTTGTCGCGCTCGGGTACACGATGGTCTACGGCATCATCAACCTGATCAACTTCGCGCACGGCGAGGTCCTGATGGTCGGCGCGCTGACGAGCTGGACGGTCGTGATGGCGCTCAAGGACGCCGGCATGCCCGGCTGGCTGCTGATGCTGCTGTCCCTCATCGCCGCGATCATCGTCTGCGCGATCCTCAATTTCATCATCGAGAAGCTCGCCTACCGGCCGTTGCGCAATGCGCCGCGCCTGGCGCCGCTGATCACCGCGATGGGGGTGAGCCTGCTGCTGCAGACGCTCGCGATGATCATCTGGAAGCCGAACTACAAGTCCTATCCGATCCTGCTGCCGAGCGAGCCCTACTTCATCGGCGGCGCGGTGATCAACACGACGCAGATCGTCATCCTCGTCGTCACCGTGGTGGCGCTGGCGTCGCTGATGTTTCTCGTCAACAAGACCCGGCTCGGCCGCGCGATGCGGGCGACGGCCGAGAACCCGCGCGTCGCCGGGCTGATGGGCGTGCGCCCCGACACGGTGATCTCGGCCACCTTCGTCATCGGCGCCGTGCTGGCCGCGCTGGCGGGCGTGATGTACGCCGCCAACTACGGCTCGGTGACGCACACGATGGGCTTCCTGCCGGGCCTGAAGGCGTTCACCGCGGCGGTCTTCGGCGGCATCGGCAACCTTGCCGGCGCGATGGTCGGCGGCGTGCTGCTCGGGCTGATCGAGTCGTTCGGCGCCGGCTACATCGGGGCCCTCACCGGCGGCGTGCTCGGCAGTCACTACTCCGACATCTTCGCCTTCATCGTGCTGATCCTGATCCTGACGCTGCGGCCGCAGGGCCTGCTCGGCGAGCGCGTCGCGGACCGCGCCTGACGAGGAGCACGGACCATGCAAAGCAAGAAGCTCCTGACCTTTCTCGCCGCCGGTGTCGCGTTGATGATCGTGCCGTTCGCGGCGCAGTATTTCGGCAATGCCTGGGTGCGCATCATCGACATTGCGCTGCTCTACGTGCTGCTCGCGCTCGGCCTGAACATCGTGGTCGGCTACGCCGGCCTGCTCGACCTCGGCTACGTTGCGTTCTACGCGGTCGGCGCCTACATGTTCGCGCTGCTCGCGTCGCCGCATCTGATCGAAACCTTCGGCTGGATCAAGGCGATGTTCCCGAACGGGCTGCACGCGCCGATCTGGCTCGTGATACCGCTTGGCGCGGCAATCGCGGCCACCTTCGGCGTGCTGCTCGGCGTGCCGGTGCTCAAGCTGCGGGGCGACTATCTGGCGATCGTCACGCTCGGCTTCGGCGAGATCATCCGCGTGTTCCTGAACAACCTCGACGCGCCGGTCAACATCACGAACGGGCCGAAGGGCATCACCGCGATCGATTCGATCAAGTTCTTCGGCCTCGACCTCGGCGAGCCGTGGCACCTGGGCGCCGTCACGGTGCACTCGGTCTCGCTCTACTACTACCTGTTCCTCGTTCTCGTCATCGTCAGCGTCGTGATCTGCTACCGGCTCGAACGCTCGCGCATCGGGCGCGCCTGGATGGCGATTCGCGAGGACGAGATCGCCGCCAAGGCGATGGGCATCAATACGCGCAACATGAAGCTGCTCGCGTTCGGCATGGGCGCGACCTTCGGCGGCATCTCGGGGGTGATGTTCGCGAGCTTCCAGGGCTTCGTCTCGCCGGAGTCGTTCAGCCTGCAGGAGTCGATCATGATCGTCGCGATGGTCGTGCTCGGCGGCATCGGCCATATCCCCGGCGTGATCCTCGGCGCCTTGCTGCTTGCGGCGCTGCCCGAGGTGCTGCGCTACGTCGCCAGCCCCTTGCAGGACATGACCGGCGGGCGGCTCGACGCTTCCATCCTGCGCCAGTTGCTGATCGCGCTGGCGATGATCGGCATCATGCTCGCCCGCCCGCGCGGCCTGTGGCCGTCGCCGGAGCACGGCAAGGCGGCGCCGATGCTGACGACCGATCGTTCGCCAGAGAGCAGGAGTGCCGCATGAGCGAGGCGATTCTCAAGGTGGCGAACGTCTCCAAGCGCTTCGGCGGCCTGCAGGCGCTGTCCGATGTCGCGGTGACGATCGAGAAGGGGCAGATCTACGGCCTGATCGGCCCGAACGGCGCCGGCAAGACGACGTTCTTCAATGTCCTCACCGGCCTGTATCTGCCCGATTCGGGCAGCTTCGAGCTTGGCGGCAAGCCCTACAAGCCGAGTGCGGTGTACGAGGTCGCGAAGGCCGGCATCGCGCGCACCTTCCAGAACATCCGCCTCTTTGCCGAGATGACCGCGCTCGAGAACGTGATGGTCGGCCGCCACGTCCGCACCCACTCGGGCCTGCTCGGCGCGGTGTTTCGCACCGGCGGCTTCAAGAGCGAAGAGGCGGCGATCGCCAGGCGGGCGCAGGAACTGCTCGACTACGTCGGCATCGGCGGCTATGCCGACTTCAAGGCGCGCACGCTCTCCTACGGCGACCAGCGCCGGCTCGAGATCGCGCGCGCGCTCGCGACCGACCCGAAGCTGGTCGCGCTCGACGAGCCCGCGGCCGGCATGAACGCGACCGAGAAGGTCGTGCTGCGCGAACTGATCGACCAGATCCGCAACGACGGCAGCACGATCCTCTTGATCGAGCACGACGTGAAGCTCGTGATGGGCCTGTGCGATCGCGTGACGGTGCTCGACTACGGCAAGCAGATCGCCGAAGGCACGCCCTACGAGGTGCAGCGCAACCAGAAGGTCATCGAGGCCTATCTCGGCGCGAGCCACGTGGCGCACTGAAACCGGCGGGAGCAACAACAACATGGCAGACACACTGCTCAAGGTCAACACGCTGAAGGTGGCCTACGGCGGCATCCAGGCGGTGAAGGGCATCTCGTTCGAAGTCCGCGCGGGCGAACTCGTGAGCCTGATCGGTGCGAACGGCGCCGGCAAGACGACGACACTCAAGGCCATCACCGGCCTGCAGCCGGCCGCCGCGGGCGACATCGAATACCTCGGCCACTCGATCAAGGGCCAGGGCTCGTGGGATCTGGTGAAACAGGGCCTCGTGATGGTGCCCGAAGGCCGCGGCGTGTTCGCGCGCATGTCGATCACCGAGAACCTGCTGATGGGCGCCTTCGTGCGCCGCGACAACGAGATCGACGCCGATATCGAAAAGGTGTTCGCCATCTTCCCGCGTCTGAAGGAGCGCCGCTCGCAACTCGCCGGAACGATGTCGGGCGGCGAACAGCAGATGCTCGCGATGGGGCGTGCGCTGATGGCCCGGCCCAAGGTGCTGCTGCTCGACGAGCCGTCGATGGGGCTGTCGCCGATCCTCGTCGACACCATCTTCGAAGTTGTCAGCGACATCCATGGCCGCGGCACGACGATCCTGCTCGTCGAGCAGAACGCGAGCCGCGCGCTGCAGATCGCCTCGCGCGGCTACGTGATGGACTCGGGCGAGATCACGATGGAAGGCGAGGGCAGGCAGTTGCTGAGCGACCCGCGCGTGCGCGCCGCCTATCTCGGCGAGTAGGGCGCGAACTTGCGGCGCGCTCCGGTGCCGTGCGCCCGATTCCCCGCCAGGCTCGCGGGGTCTCGAACGGAATGCGAAGGGACTTCCCACCTTCGGGCCACGGCGGCGATGCGCCAAGATTGG
>CAZVNC010000066.1:0-8845 GCA_964628305.1 uncultured Ideonella sp. | reverse complement strand
ACAGGCCGCCCTCGCCGGCGTGCGGATTGAGGCCGGCGACCGCGATGCGCGGCGCGGGCTGGCCCCAGGACGCAGCGGTACGCTGCACGATGCGCAGCGTTTCGAGCACCGTATCGAAGGTGACGAGATCGATCGCCCGCCGCAGCGCGACGTGGATCGTCACGAGCACCGTCTTCAGTTCGTCGTTGGCCAGCATCATGCGCACCGCGGGCGCGCCCGACAGGGCTTGCAGCATCTCGGTGTGGCCGGGGAAATCGATGCCGGCCGCGGCAAGTGCCTCCTTGTGGATCGGCGCGGTGACGATCGCCGCCAGGTCGCCCGCCATCGCGGCCTGCGCCGCAGCGCGGATGCAGGCCGCCGCCGCCGCGCCGGCGCGTGCATCGACCTTGCCGAGCGGCGCAGCAAGCAGATCGGCGGGCAGGCCGCTCGCCTGCAGCACCGGGACGCAACCGCGCGGGCAGGCGAGCGCCTCGGACGGATGCGCGATCAACGCGACCGGCAGCAGGCCGCCGGTGAGCGCCGCGGCCCGCCGCATGACGCCGAGATCGCCGAGCACGAAGGCGCCTGCAGCTACGTCATCGACATCGCTTGCCGCGGCAGCGCGAAAGACCTGGGCGATGATTTCGGGGCCGATGCCGCAGGCATCGCCCATCGTCAGGGCCAGCGGCTTCGCGCCCTCGCCCGCGTGCTTCACCCGTCGCGGCCCAGATAGCGGCGTTCGAGGTGGGTGCGGAAGTGGGCCGGGTTCAGCGCCTCGCCGCTCGCCGCAAGCGTCAGCTCCTGCGTCGTCGGCCGGCTGGCGTGGGTCCAGATGTTGTCGCGCAGCCAGTCGAACACCGGCGCCAGGTCGCCCGCGGCGATGCGCGCATCGAGATCGGGCGTATGCCTGCGCATCGCGGCAAACCATTGCGCCGCATACATCGCGCCGAGCGAATAGCTCGGGAAGTAGCCGAACAGGCCGGCCGGCCAATGCACATCCTGCAGCGGACCGTCCTTGTAGTTGCCACGCGTATCCAAGCCGAGCAGCACCATCATCTTCTCGTCCCATAGCGCGGGAATGTCGGCGGGCTCGATCTCGCCTTCGATCAGGGCGCGCTCGATCTCGTAGCGCAGGATGATGTGCGCCGGATACGTCGCCTCGTCGGCGTCGACCCGGATCAGCCCGCGCTCAACGCGCGTCGACAAGCGGTAGAGGTTGTCCGGTTCGAACGCCGGCTGCGCACCGAACGCCTCGGCGAGCATCGGCGCGAGCAGGCCGACGAAGGCGCGGCTGCGGCCGAGCTGCATCTCGAAGGCGAGGCTCTGGCTCTCGTGGATCGCCGCCGAGCGCGCTTCGGACACCGGTTGACCGAGCATCTCGCGCGGGCGGCCCTGCTCGTAGCGGCCGTGGCCGGTCTCGTGAATCGTGCCCATCAGCGCCTGCTGGAAGTCGTCCTCGCGATAGCGCGTCGTCAGCCGCACATCCTCCGGCACGCCGCCGCAAAACGGATGGGTCGCGATGTCGAGCCGCCCGGCTTCGAAGTCGAAGCCGAGCAGACGCACCAGCCGCTCGCTCAGCGCGCGCTGCGCGGCGAGCGGAAACGGCCCGACCGGCTCGATCGCCGGCAGCTCGCGCTGGCGCTGCACCGCCTGTTCGATCAGCCCCGGCAACCACGTCTTCAGGTCGCCGAAGACGCGGTCGACTTCGGCGCTCGTCATCCCCGGCTCGAAGCCGTCCATCAACGCGTCGTAGGGCGAGACGCCGAGTTGCTGCGACAACAGCTCGGCCTCTTCGCGCGCGCAGCGCAGCACCTCGCGAAAATTCTCGGCAAATCCCTTCCAGTCGTTTGCCGGACGCTGGCTGCGCCAGGCGTGTTCGCAGCGCAGCGTGGCCAGCGACTGCGCCTGCACGAGCGACTCGGGCAGCGCATTCGCCTGCCGCCAGCCGCGCGCGATCTCGCGCAGATTGGCACGCTGCAGCGCATCGAGCGGCTCCTGTCCGGCGCGGTCGATGCGGTCGCGCAGTTCGGGCTCGGTCTGCAGGCGGTGCATCAGCGCCGCGAGTTCGGCGAGCGCCGCGGCGCGCGCCTCGCTGCCCTTGGCGGGCATCTGCGTCTCCTGATCCCAGTGCGTGATCGAACCGAGGTGTCCGAAGTGGTGCAGCCGCAACTGGGCCGCGGCAAGTTGGTCGTAGACGGGCGTGTTGCTCATAGCCGGCTCGTGAAGGTGTGAGGCCCGTATTCTCGCCGTGCCCCCGATTCGGGGCGCAACAGGGTTTGTCCGCCCGGCGCTACGATCGGCACCGGATTTCAAGGGGCAGGCGATGAAGCGCGTGACACTGCCGGGCGGCACGACGACGCCGGAACTCGGCCTCGGCAGCTGGCGGCTGGGCGAATCGCAGGCGGCGCGCAAGACCGAGGTCGCCGCGCTGCGGACCGCAATCGCGCAGGGCTATCGGCTGTTCGACACGGCGGAGATGGATGGCGAGGGCGGCGCCGAGAGCGTGCTTGGCGAGGCGCTGCACGCCGCGTTCGACGACGCCGCGCTCGCGGCGGTCGATGCGGCCTTCGCACCGCCGCGGCGCAAGAGCGCGCTCGCGATGATCTGAAGCGCGGCGACGAACCACCCGCCGTCGCCGCCGCACCCGACTCATGGAAGGATTGCCCGATGCGTTTCCTCACTGCGCTGTTGCTCGCCGCCTGTCTCGGCACGATCACCTCTGGCGTTGCCGGACAGACACCGCCGAATCCGCCCGCGGACCCCGAGGTCGCGCGCCTGCACGCGCTGTTCGATGCCGAATGGGAATGGGCGATGCGCACCTTCCCGGAATGGGCCACCTTCTCCGGCGACCACCGCTATGACGACCGCCTGAGCGACGAGTCGCGCGCGGCACGCGACGCGGTCGATGCGCACCAGCGCGAAACGCTCGTCCGGCTCCTGCAAATCGACCGCGCCAAGCTCACCGCCACCGATCGCGTGTCATACGACCTGATGCTTGCCAAGACGCAGGAGCGCATCGAAGGCCAGCAATTCCGCGGCGAGCGCGCGCTCGTCGTGACGGCGAAGCGCGGGCCGCACCTGGAGTTCGCCAACCTGATGCGGACGAGCCCGGCGGCGACCGAGGCCGATCTGAAGAACGTCCTCGCCCGCATGGCGCTGTTCCCGCGCCAGGTCGAGCAGACGATCGAGCAACTGCGCGAGGGCATCGCGCTCGGCTGGGTCACGTTCAAGCCGTCGCTCGAGCGCGTGCCGGCACAGATCGATGGCGTGCTCACCGCCGACGTGACGAAGAGCCCGCTCTTCGATCCGTTCACGCGCATGAGCGATGCCATTGCGGTGCCGGTGCGCGAGCAACTCTCGCAGCAGGGCCAGCGCGCGCTGCGCGACGAGGTCTACCCGGCGTTGCGCAAGCTGCGTGACTTTGTCGACCGCGATCTGCTGCCGCTCGCGCCGCAGGACGGCGCGATGAGCAGCTATCCCGGCGGTCGCGCAGCCTACGAATACGCGCTGCGCACGCACACCACGACGCCGCTTGCGGCCGAGCAGATCCACGCCATCGGGCTGCGCGAGGTCGAGCGCCTGCACGCGGAGATGCAGGCGCAGATGAAGCTCGCCGGCTTCGACGGCAGTTTCGATGCCTTTGTCGCCTTCCTCAACACCGACCCGAAGTTCTTCCACAAGGACGCCGCATCGCTGCTCGCCGGCTATCGCGACATCGGCAAGCGGATCGACCCCGAACTACCGAGGTTGTTCGCCGAACTGCCGCGCATCCCCTACGGCGTGCGGGCGATTCCGGCGCACGAGGGGGCGGGCGTGTCGGACCGCTACCAGGACCCGGCGGCGGATGGCGCGACCGCGGGCTGGTTCGAGGCCAACGTCGTCGCGCTCGGCGAGCGGCCGACGTGGCAGATGGAAACGCTGATGGCGCACGAATCGGTGCCCGGCCATCACCTGCAGTTCGCACGCGCGCTCGAGCTGAAGGACCTGCCGCGCTTTCGCCGCAACGCCTGGTACACCGCCTACATCGAGGGCTGGGCGCTCTATGCCGAGACGCTCGGCATACAACTCGGCCTCTACGCCGACCCGTACAGCCGCTTCGGCCACCTGCAGATGCAGGCGTTTCGCGCCGCCCGCCTCGTCGTCGACACCGGCATCCACGCGCTCGGCTGGTCGCGCCAGCAGGCGATCGACTGGATGACCGAGCGCACCGGGTTCGCGCGCGCCTACGTCGAGGCGCAGGTCGATCGCTACTATGTCTGGCCGGGGCAGGCGACCTCGTACATGATCGGGGAGCTGAAGTTCATCGAACTGCGCGACCGCGCGCGCGCCGCGCTCGGCGACCGCTTCGACATCCGGCGCTTCCACATGGCCGTGCTCGACACCGGGCCGGTGCCGCTGTCGGTGCTGGAGCGCCAGATCGACGACTGGATCGCCGCCGAGAAAGCGCGCCCGAGGTAGGCGGCTTCAGCGCCGCCGCGCGAGGATCGCCTCGATCTCGTCCATGATGTCGTTCATGCGCGCAAACAGCGCCTCGTACGGCGCGGGCGTCGCCAGGTCGACGCCGGCCGCCTTCACGAGTTCGTACGGATAGTCCGAGCCGCCCGCCGCGAGCAGCGCCAGATAGCGCGCCAGCGCATCCTTGTCGCCGGCCTCGATGCGCGTCGCGAAGAGAGAACTGGCGGCGATCGAGGTCGCGTATTGGTAGACGTAGAACGGCATGTAGAAGTGCGGGATGTAGGCCCATTCGATGCAGTACTCGGGCTTGATCGCGACCACGCCTTCGGCCGTTCCGTGATGGCGCGTCAGCAACTCGCAATACGCGGCCGTCATGTCCTCGCCTGTGAGCGGCTCGCCCTTGTCGACACGGGCGTGGATCTGGCGCTCGAACTCGGCGAACATCGCCTGCCGGAAGAAGGTCGCGCGCAGGCCTTCGAGCGCGTTGCCGAGGTAGAACAGCCGCTCGTCGTCGGTCTTCGCGCGCTCCAGCATGCGCGCGAGCAGCAACTCCTCGTTGAAGGTCGACGCGATCTCGCTGACGAAGGTCGCGTAGTCGGCGGTGACGAAGGGCTGGGCCCGGTTCGTGAGCACCGAATGCATCGCGTGCCCCCATTCGTGGGCGAGCGTCGTCAGCGACGAGTAGTCGTCGCTGTAGTTCATCAGCACGTACGGATGGACGTCGTAGGCATAGCCCGCCATGTGCGCGCCCGACAGCTTGCGCGGGCGCGGGTAGGAGTCCATCCAGCGCGCATCGAAGGCCCGGCGCAATGTCTCTTCGTAGTCCGCGCCGAGCGGCGCGACGGCCTCCAGCGTCAGCGCCTTGCCCTGCGCGAGCGGGAAGCGGTAGTCGCCGCCGACGATCGGCGGGTAGACGTCGAAGTAGCTCATTTGCTCGACGCCGAGCAGCTTCGCGCGCAGCCGGAAGTAGCGGTGCAGCGTCGGCAGGTTCGCATTCGTCTGCGCGATCAGGGTGTCGATCACCGCGACCGGCATGTTGTCGGCGTCTAGCGAGCGGCTGATCGAATCGGGGTACTTGCGGACCGCGGCGTACGCCTTGTCCTGCTTGAGCTGCGACAGCAGCAGCGCGCCGGCCGTGCGTTCGTAGGTCTTCCAGGCGCCGAAGAAGGCGTCCATCACGCGCTCGCGGTCGGCGCGGTCGGGCGACTCGCGGTACTTCTCGTACGCCGTCTGGTCGAGCGTGACCTCCTCGCCGGTCGCGAGCTTCAGCTTCGGCCACGGGATGTCGGCGTTCGCCAGCAGCGCATACGCCGTCTGCCCGGCGTCGGTCATCTGCGCGAACTGGGCGACGATCGCCTCGCCCGCCGCATCGAGCGTGTGCGGCGCGGCGCGCAGCGTCTGCTCGAGCGGGAAGCGGTAGATCGCAAGGCCCGGGTCGGCGGCGCTGAATGCGCCGATCCGGGCCGGCCCGATCGCCAGCAGTTCCGGCTCGAAGAACGACGCCGTCTCGCCGAACCGGTTGGAGAGCACATCGGCGCGCTGCACGACTGCCTCGTTCGCCGCTACGCCCATGTCCTGCTCGTGCTGTTCGCTCGCGAACACATAGAGCCGGCCGCTGCGCTTGGCCATGTCGGCGCGCAGATCCAGGCATTCGCGCAGTCGCGCCGCGCTGGCGCCCATTTCGCCCTTGCACGCGGCAAGCTTGGGCAACTGCGCCTCGAGCTTCGCGGCATCCGCGTCCCAGGCCGCCTGCGTAGGGTACAGATCGGCCAAGTTCCAGCGGTCGGCGGCCGATTCGGCGCGCGCCGCGCCGCAAGCCAGCGCGATCGCAAGCATTCCCAGGGTTCGTCGTTGCATGGTGGGCGCCGTCCGGAGGTCTCGCCGGGCCGCGATTCTAGGCGTCGGCCGGATCCGGCGCCTGCGCTGCGAACGGCTTGCGGCGGCGCTCGACCCCGGTCCGCAGCCGATAATCGATGCGCCACTTCGAGGACAAGATGCGCAAGGCCTGGCTGCTCTTTTCGCAGACCGTGACGGTCGCCGTCGCGCTGCTGTTCGTCGTCGCGACGCTCAAGCCGGAATGGCTGGCGCGCGCCGGCGCCGGGCGCGGGCAGATCGTGACGATTCTCAGCGCCGCGGCACCGGCAGCATCCAGCGCCGCGCAGGACGGGCCGCACAGCTACCGCGGCGCCGCCAGCCGTGCCGCGCCATCGGTCGTCAGCGTGACGGCGAGCAAGGCACCGCGGCGCGACGGTCAGCAAGGCGACCCGTGGTTTCGCTACTTCTTCGGCGACGACGCCGACCCCGCAAGCCCCTTGCGGCGCCAGATCGGCCTCGGCTCCGGGGTGATCGTCTCGCCCGAGGGCTATCTGCTGACGAACAACCACGTCATCGACGGCGCCGACGACATCGAGGTGCAGCTCGCCGACGGCCGCCAGGGCAAGGCGCGCGTGATCGGCAGCGACCCGGACACCGATCTGGCTGTCCTGAAAATCGACCTCGATCGCCTGCCGGCGGTGACCTTCGGCGACACCGACGCGCTGCAGGTCGGCGACATCGTGCTCGCGATCGGCAATCCGTTCGGCGTCGGGCAGACGGTGACCGCCGGCATCGTCAGCGCGCTCGGGCGCAACCACCTCGGCATCAACACCTACGAGAACTTCATCCAGACCGACGCCGCGATCAACCCCGGCAACTCGGGCGGCGCGCTGGTCGACGCCGACGGCAGGCTGCTCGGCATCAACACCGCGATCTTCTCGCGCAGCGGCGGCAACAACGGCATCGGCTTCGCGATTCCGGTCTCGATCGCACGCCAGGTGATGGAAGGCCTGATCCGCGACGGCAGCGTGACGCGCGGCTGGATCGGCGTCGAGTCGCGCGACCTGACGCCCGAGATCGCCGAGACCGTCGGCCTGCCGATCAAGGAAGGCGCACTCGTCACCGGCGTGCTGCGCGACGGCCCGGCCGACACCGGCGGCGTGCGCCCGGGCGACGTGGTGGTCGCGATCGCCGACCAGCCGGTCGCCAGCACCGCGCAACTGCTGAACGCGGTGGCGGCGCTGAAGCCGCAGAGCGAGGCGTCGATCAACGTCCAGCGAGGCAGCCAGAAGCTGGAACTCGAGATCGTCGTCGCGCAACGGCCGAAGACGATGGCGCGGCGCGAACGCTGATCAGGCGGCCGGCTTTTCCTCTTCCTGCGGCGCCTTCGTGTGCTTGATGAAGATCTGCGCCGCCCAGATGCCCATCTCGTAGAGCAGGATCATGGGGATCGCGAGCGCGAGCTGCGAGACGACGTCGGGCGGCGTCAGCACGGCGGCGACGATGAAGGCGAGGACGATGAAGTAGGCACGAAAGGCCTTCAGCTTCTCGATGCTCACGACCCCGAGCCGCGCGAGCACGACGACGACGATCGGCACCTCGAAGGCGGCGCCGAAGGCAATGAACATCGACATCACGAAGCCGAGATAGGCCTCGATGTCCGGCGCGGCGGTGATGCTCTTCGGCGCGAAGCTCTGGATGAAGCGGAAAACCTGCCCGAAGACGAAGAAGTACGAGAACGCGACGCCGAGGAAGAACAGCAGCGTGCTCGAGATAACGAGCGGCAGCACGAGCCGCTTCTCGTGCGAATACAGCCCCGGCGCGGCGAACGCCCAGGCCTGGTAGAGCACGACCGGCAGCGCGATAAGGAAGGCGGCGAGCAGCGTGATCTTGATCGGCACCAGGAACGGCGAGATCACGTTCGTCGCGATCATCGTCGAGCCTTGCGGCAGGTGCGCGACGAGCGGCGCGGCCAGCAGGTCGTAGAGGCCGCTCGGCCCGGGATAGATCGACAGCGCGGCGAACGCAATGCCGATCGCGATCACGGCGCGGATCAGGCGGTCGCGCAGTTCGACCAGATGTTCGACGAAAGGCTGCTCGGTCCCCTCGAGCTCGTCGGGGCCGTCTGGCTTGTCGCTCATCGATCAGGCGGTCGGCCGCGGCGGCCGAAAGCGTGCCACGCGCGCCGCGCCGGATTGCGCCTTGCCGCGCACGCCGTGGCGCTGCTTGTACCACTGCGGCATCGCGCCGCGTTTCAGGCGCCAGTTCTTCTTCGGGTGCTTGTAGCGCGGCGGCGGCGGCGAATCCTCGATTGGATCGAAGCGCGTGCCGTCGTCGTTGATGCCCTTCCAGGCACTGTCGAGTTCGCCGGTCGTCTGGCGGATCTCGCTCGATACCGTCTGCTCGACATTGCGCGCCGCGTCCTCGAACTCCGTCTTCATCTTCTTCAACTCGTCGAGTTCGATCGAGCGGTTCACCTCGGCCTTGACGTCGGCGACGTAGCGCTGCGCCTTGCCGACGAAGTGGCCCACCGTGCGCGCGACGCGCGGCAGCTTCTCGGGGCCGATGACGATCAGCGCCACGGCGCCGATCAGCG
>CAZVNC010000065.1:4494-8902 GCA_964628305.1 uncultured Ideonella sp. | reverse complement strand
CAGCGCGATCTGCCAGGCGGTTGCCGCGAATCTGGCGCGTGTCGGCGTCAAGATCAATCTCCAGGCCGAGACCAAGGTGTCGTACTTTCCGAAGATCCTGAGCCGCAACACGAGCTTCTATCTGCTCGGCTGGACGCCGAGCACCGGCGACTCGCACGACGCGCTGTCGGCGCTGATGATGACCCCCGACGGCAAGGGCCAGGGCCAGTTCAACCTCGGCAGCTACAGCAATCCGAAGTTCGACGAACTGACCACCAAGATCCAGTCCGAGACCGATCAGAAGAAGCGCAACGAGATGATCCGCGAGGCGTTCAAGATCCATCAGGACGACGTCGGCCATCTTCCGCTGCACCAGCAGGCACTCGCGTGGGGTATGGCAAAGAAGGTGAGCCTCGTCCAGTTGCCCGACAACCGGATGTTCTTCAAGTGGGTGGTCGTGAAGTGAGTTCGGGACGCGGACGGGGCTCGCCCTGAGGGGCGGGCGACGGCGATGGCGGCTGCGGTGCGCCGATTCCTGGACAGCGACATCTGGTTCAGCTTCCGTGCCTCGCCGATGGCGATGGGTGCGGCGCTGATCGCATTTGTCTGCCTCTTTTGCGCGATCTTCGCCAACTGGGTCGCGCCGCACAATCCGTTCGACCTTGCGACGCTCGAGCTTGGCGACTCGCGCTTGCCGCCGGCCTGGTCCGACGGCGGCAGTTCGCGCTACCTGCTCGGCACCGACGACCAGGGGCGCGACATCCTGTCGGCGCTGATGTATGGCGCGCGCATCTCACTGTTCGTCGGGCTCGCGTCGGTCCTGGTGTCGATGCTGGTCGGCGTCTCGCTCGGTCTGCTGTCGGGTTTCGCGGGCGGGCGCATCGACGCCTTCATCATGCGGGTGTGCGATGTGATGCTGTCGTTTCCGTCGATCCTGATCGCGCTGCTGATCGACGGCGTCGGCCGGGCGCTGTTTCCGAACGCGCACGACACGCTCGCCTTCGCGGTGCTGATCATCGCCATTTCGCTCACCGGCTGGGTGCAGTACGCGCGCACCGTGCGCGGCTCGACGATGGTCGAGCGCAACAAGGAGTATGTTCAGGCCGCGCGCGTGATCGGCGTCGCGTCGCTGCGCATCATGCGACGCCACGTGCTGCCCAACGTGATGGGGCCGGTGATGGTGTTGGCGACGATCCAGGTCGCGCTCGCGATCATCACCGAAGCCACCTTGTCGTTTCTCGGCGTCGGCGTGCCGCCCACCTCGCCGTCGCTTGGCACCTTGATCCGCATCGGCAACGACTTCCTGTTTTCCGGCGAGTGGTGGATAACGATCTTCCCCGGCGCCGTGCTGGTGCTGATCACGCTGAGTGTCAATCTGCTGGGCGACTGGCTGCGCGACGCGCTCAATCCGCGCCTGCGCTGAATTGGAGGTGTCATGAAGCCTATCCACTGGAATCCGTCGCGCATCGCGGCAACTGCGTTCGCGCTTGCGCTTTCCGGCTGCGCGAGCACTGGTTTTCACTATTCGGAGCTCGTCGGCAAGCGCTACTTCAAGACCAACCTCGACACCTATCCGGTGCTCATTCTCTCCGTCGATGGCCGCTCGTTCGTCGGGGTTCCGGTGCAGGTCGATGCCGGCGAGCGCAGCGTGCTGCTGCAAGGGCCGCCGACGACGGTCGATCTCCAACTGACGCAGACGATGAAGCTCGATGTGAAGCCCTGCACCCGCTACTACCTCGTCGCCGTCAAGCAAAACCCGCTGCAGAACGAGTTCACGCCGCGCGTCGATTTCGAGGAGCCGATGCCAGGCTGCACGCCCGCGCCGGCAAAGCAGGGCTGAATGAGCGGCGCGCTGCTCGAAGTCAGGCATCTGAAGGTCGAGTTCCCGGGCCGGCGCGGCACGCTGCTCGCGCTCGACGACGTCTCGTTCGAGATTTCGGCCGGCGAGATCCTCGGCGTGGTCGGCGAATCGGGCGCCGGCAAGTCGCTTACCGGCGCGGCGATCATCGGCCTGCTCGACCCGCCGGGGCGAATTGCTGCCGGGGAGATCCGCTTCGACGGCCGGCGCATCGACAACCTGCCTTACGAGGCGATGCGCAAGGTGCGCGGGCGCCAGATCGGCGCGATCTTCCAGGACCCGCTCACGTCGCTCAATCCGCTCTACACGATCGGCCGCCAGTTGACGGAGACGATTCAGGCCCACCTGCCGATCGGCAATGCCGACGCGCGCGCGCGCGCCATCCGTCTGCTCGAGGAGACCGGCATCCAGGCCGCCGGCGAGCGCATCGACCAGTACCCGCACCAGTTCTCGGGCGGCATGCGCCAGCGGGTCGTGATCGCGCTCGCGCTCGCCGCCGAGCCGCGGCTGATCGTCGCCGACGAACCGACGACGGCGCTCGACGTCTCGATCCAGGCCCAGATCATCCAGTTGCTCAAGCGCCTGTGCCGCGAGCACGGCGCCGCCGTGATGCTCGTCACGCACGACATGGGCGTGATCGCCGAGACCTGCGACCGGGTCGCGGTGATGTACGCCGGGCGGATTGCCGAGATCGGCCCAGTGCACGACGTGATCCATTCGTCACGGCACCCCTACACCTCCGGGCTGATGGGCTCGATTCCGGCGATGGACGAGGACCGCGAGCGGCTGCTGCAGATCGACGGCGCGATGCCGCGACTGACGGCGATTCCGCGCGGCTGCGCGTTCAACCCGCGCTGCCCGCAGGTCTTCGACCGCTGCCGCGCCGAGCGGCCCGAGTTGATGCCGGCCGGCGCGACGCGCGCCGCATGCTGGCTGGTCGACGCGCAGGCCAGCGCCGCCGCATGACGACCTCGACCGTGGCGCCGCTCGTCGAGGTGCGCGACCTGACGAAGACCTTCGACGTTTCGATGCCCTGGCTGAACCGGGTCATCGAGCGCAAGGCGCGCCAGTTCGTGCACGCGGTGGACGGGCTGAGCTTCACGATCGCACGCGGCACGACGCTCGCCCTGGTCGGCGAGTCGGGCTGCGGCAAGAGCACCGTCGCCCGCATGCTCGTCGGCCTGTACGCGCCGAGTTCGGGCTCGGTGCAGTTCGACGGCGAGGACAGCGCGAAGACGCTTGCATCATCGCGCGCGTCGGCGCTGCGGCGGCGGATGCAGATGATCTTTCAGGATCCGTATGCGAGCCTGAACCCGCGCTGGACGGTGCGCGACATCGTCTCCGAGCCGATGCAGGAGCACGCGCTCGTCAAGGCGAAGGATGCGCTCGAGGCACGGGTCGGCGAACTGCTGGCGTCGGTCGGACTCACCGCCGCCGACATGCTGAAGTACCCGCATCAGTTCTCCGGCGGCCAGCGCCAGCGCATCTCGATCGCGCGCGCGCTCGCGACCGAGCCCGAATTCCTGGTTTGCGACGAGCCGACCTCGGCGCTCGACGTCTCGGTCCAGGCGCAGGTGCTCAACATCATGAAGGACCTGCAGCGCGCGCAGGGGCTGACCTACCTCTTCATCTCGCACAACCTCGCCGTCGTGCGCCACGTGAGCGACCGGGTCGGCGTGATGTACCTCGGCCGGCTGGTCGAGCTTGCCGACAAGGCCGATCTCTTCACGCGCCCCCGGCATCCCTATACGCGCATGCTGCTCGATGCGATTCCGGACATCCACATGAGCGGGCGCGAGCGCAGCCCGGTGCAGGGCGAGGTCCCCAATCCGCTCGATCCGCCGAGCGGCTGCTCATTTCACCCGCGCTGCCCGCACGCAAACGCGCGTTGCCAGGCTGAACGCCCGGCGCAATTCGAGGTCGATGGCGCGATGGTTGCCTGCCACGCGGTGCAGGAGGGGCGGATCAGTTGAGGCGGGTTCAGAGCAGATGCTCGCCGCGAAACAGGTCTGCCGGCCGCTCGCGCTCGCGGATCAAGCGGGCGCCGTCCTGCGACACCATCACCTCGGCCGCACGGCCGCGCGAGTTGTAATTGCTCGCCATGCTCATCGCATACGCGCCGGCCGAGAGCACGGCGACGAAGTCGCCCGGTTCGACGGCGAGTGGCCGGTCGCGACCCAGCCAGTCGCCCGATTCGCAGACCGGGCCGACGACGTCCCACGTCTGGGCCGGCGTGCCGCGCAGCGTCGTCGCGACGATCGCCATCCAGGCCTCGTACATCGCCGGGCGAACGAGGTCGTTCATCGCCGCATCGACGATGCAGAAATTGCGCTCCGTCGACGGTTTGAGGAAGAGCACCTCGCTCATCATCACACCGGCGTTGCCAACGAGTGAGCGTCCCGGTTCGAGCATGATGCGCCGCTCGCCGTGGCCGCGTGCGTCGATCCGTGCCAGCAAGGCGCGCACCAGCGTCTCGGCCGATGGCGGTTGTTCGTCGGTGTAGCGGATGCCGAGCCCGCCGCCGAGGTCGAGATGATGGAGCTCGATCCCCTGCGCCTCGACGGCCTCGAC
>CAZVNC010000065.1:0-4484 GCA_964628305.1 uncultured Ideonella sp. | reverse complement strand
CAGATCGAGCATCCGGTCGAGCGCGTCCAGATACGGTTCGGTCGCGGTGATCTGCGAGCCGATGTGAAAGTCGATGCCGGTGACCTCGAGCCCCGGCAGTGACGCGGCGCGCCGGTAGGCGGCGAGCGCCTCGTCGTGCGGGATGCCGAACTTGTTGCCCTTCAAGCCGGTCGAGATGTAGGGATGGGTTCGGGCATCGACATCCGGGTTCACGCGCAGGCTCACGCGGGCCGTCCTGCCTTCCGTGGTGGCGACCTGCGACAGCACTTCGAGCTCGGCGACGCTTTCGACGTTGAAGCACATCACGTCGGCAGCGAGCGCCTGGCGCATCTCGGCGCGCGTCTTGCCGACGCCGGAGAAGACGACCTTCGCAGGATCGCCGCCGGCGGTGATCACGCGCTCGAGTTCGCCGCCGGAGACGATGTCGAAGCCGCATCCGGCGCGGGCGAAGGTCTGCAGCACCGCGAGATTCGAGTTCGCCTTGAGCGCATAGCAGATCAGCGCATCGCGCCCTTCGAGCGCGCGCTGATAGCCGGCGAGCGCGGCGAGCATCGCGGCGCGCGAGTACACATACAGCGGCGTTCCGAAGCGCAAGGCCAGATTGTCGAGCGCGCAGTCCTCGATGAAGAGCTGCCGGCCGCGGTAGGCAATGTGAGGGGAGCCTGGAAGCGTCATCGGGGTGCCGACGCTGACGGCGCCGCGTTGGGTGCAACGGCCGCGCTGGCCGCCGATCCCGGATGCGCTGCCGACGCCGGGGCCGGCAACGGCTCGGGCAATTTCAGCGGGCCCTTCTGGCCGCAGCCGCCAGCCAGGCCGACTGAGATCAGTGCCAGGCCGATTCTGGCCGAAGTGCGGCAGCGCGCCGCGTTGCTCGGTTCTGACTTGGACATGCCTGATCTTAGCGGCCCGTGGCGCGGCCCGGCCCCGTGCTTCATCAGCTGCGCTAGCGCCTGAAGATGTCGAGGATGCTGTTTCGTTCTTCCTCGGTCGGCGCCGCGGGTACCTTGTCCTCGAGTCCGAGACTGCTGACGCCGGCGTCGCCCGAGAACTCGTCGAAGTACCACTCGCCGTCGCGGTTGACGACGCCTTCTGGCACCGGCAGTTCCTCCTCGACCGGAACGCCCTTCAGTGCAACGCGCATGAAGTCGATCCAGACCGGCAGCGCGAGCCCGCCGCCGGTCTCGCGGGCGCCGAGCTTGCGCGGCGTGTCGTAGCCGATCCAGGCGACGGCGACGACCGTGCGTTGAAAGCCGGCGAACCAGGCGTCCATCGAGTCGTTCGTCGTCCCGGTCTTGCCGTAGATGTCGCCGCGCTGCAGCCTGACCTTGGCCGACGCGGCGGTTCCCGAGCGCGTGACCTCCTGCAGCAGGCTGTTCATGATGAAGATGTTGCGCGCGTCGACGGCGCGTTCGGATTCGGTGGGCGGCGCAAGCTTCGTCTCGCTCAGGAGGTGGCCGTTGTCGTCGGTGATCTTGCTGATCAGCACCGGATCGACGAGATAGCCGCCGTTCGCGAAAACCGAATACGCGCTCGCCATCTGCAGCGGCGTGACCGAGCCTGCGCCGAGCGCCATCGTCAGATACGCGGGATGCTTGTCGGCCTCGAAACCGAAGCGCGTGATCCACTGCTGCGCGTAGCCCGGTCCGATCGCCTGCAGGATGCGGATCGAGACCATGTTCTTCGATTTGGCGAGCGCCTTGCGCATCGTCATCGGGCCTTCGTACTTGCCGTCGTAGTTCTTCGGCTCCCAGGGTTGGCTGCCGGTGGTGTCGGCGCTGAAGAAGAGCGGCGCGTCGTTGATGATCGTCGACGGCGTGAAGCCCTTCTCGAGCGCCGCCGAGTAGATGAACGGCTTGAAGCTCGATCCCGGCTGCCGCCAGGCCTGCGTCACATGGTTGAACTTGCTCTTGGCGTAGTCGAAGCCGCCGACCAGCGCGCGCACCGCGCCGGTCCGCGGGTCGATGGCGACGAAGGCGCCTTCGACCTCGGGCAACTGGGTGATCGTCCAGGCGTCCTTGTCGCCCTTCACGAGGCGGATCACCGCGCCGCGCCGCAGTTGCGTCTTCGGATTGCCCTTCTCCGCCAGACCGGATTCGACCGGTTTCAGGCCGGCGCCGGTCACGGTCACGAGTTCGCCGCTCTGCAGCACCGCGACGACCTTCTTCGGGCTGACTTCGAGCGCGATGCCGGCGCGCAGCTCGTCGTTGTCGGGATGGTCGGCGAGCGCTTCGGCAATCCGCGCGTCGAGCTGCGCCGGATCGGCCGGAAGATCGACGTACGCTTCCGGGCCGCGGTAGAACTGGCGCTGCTCGTAGGTCATGATGCCGCTGCGCAGCGCACGGTAGGCCGTCTCCTGATCCTTCGAAGAGATCGTCAGCGTCACGTTCAGGCCGCGCGTGTAGGCCTCGGCGCCGTACTGGCTGAAGACCAGCTGGCGTGCCGTCTCGGCCACGTACTCGGCATGCACCGGAAGATCCTGGCGCGGGTGGTAGACGAGCTTCTGATCCATCGCCGCGTCGCGTTGTTCGGCGCTGATGAAGCCGTTCTCCTGCATCCGCTCGAGCACATAGTGCTGGCGCGCAACGGCGCGTTTCGGATTGGCGATCGGGTTGAAGGCCGACGGCGCCTTCGGCAGCCCGGCGAGCATGGCGGCCTCGGCGAGCGTGATGTCCTTCAGCGGCTTGCCGAAGTAGGCCTGGCTTGCCGCGGCGAAGCCATAGGCGCGCTGGCCGAGGTAGATCTGGTTCATGTAGAGCTCGAGGATCTTGTCCTTGCCGAGCCTGCTTTCGATCTCGAGCGCGAGCAGCACCTCGTAGAACTTGCGCGACAGCGTCTTCTCGGTCGAAAGATAGAAATTTCGCGCCACCTGCATCGTGATGGTCGAAGCGCCCTGGGCCCCCAGGCCGCTGAAATTGGCGAGCCCGGCGCGCAGGACGCCCTTGAAATCGACGCCCCCGTGCTCGTAGAAGCGCGCGTCCTCGGCAGCGAGCACGGCCTGCTGCATCACTTTCGGGATCTCGGCTATCGGCGTGAAGTCGCGCCGTTCCTCGCCGAATTCGCCGAGCAGCACGCCGTCTGCCGACAGCACGCGCATCGGCAGCTTGGGCTGGTAGTCGGTCAGCCCGCTGATCTCGGGCAGGTTGGGATAGGCGACCGCAAGCGCGATCGCGGCCAGCAACAACACCGATGCCGCCGCCGCCCCGATCAAACCGGCCAGCACGCCCAGCATCCTGAGCGGCCAGGGGGCCCGACTGGACCGTGCTTGCGGCTTGGCGCGCGGCGCGTCTTCGGCGACACGCCTGGCCGGACGCTCGGAATCGCTCATGTGGCTCCAGAGAGGGTGGACCGGATTATAGAAAGTGGTTGTCAGCAAGTTCGAATCAGGACTGAAGTTCGCTCAGAGGCGTGCCGATAAGGGAGCACGAGCCGGTTCGGTGGCACGCTTTCAGGCGGATTTGGCGTGTGAGATTTGCAACGTTGGAGACCGTTCCGGACGGCAAACTTCTTTGTTGGTCAATATCTTTACTGCTAGCATTGAAGTGACTTATTAACATTCCAGCGCACGCCGTGGCGCGTTGGGGGAACTGCGACGTGAGCTTTCTGGATGTGTTGATGGGGCGCAAGCATCCGCCGATGATCGGGCTCGACATCAGCTCGTCCAGTGTCAAGCTGGTTGAACTCGAGCAGTCCGCCGGCGGCGAATATGTCGTGGAGCGTTTCGCTTCCGAGAGCTTCGAGAAGGGCTGGATCACCGACGGCCAGATCGAGAAGTTCGACGAGGTCGCCGAAGCGGTGCGCAAGGTGGTCGCCAAGAGCGGCACCCGGACCAAGCATGTCGTGATGGCAATGCCGCAGTCGGCCGTCATCACGAAGAAGATCATGCTCCCGGCCGGGCTGCGCGAGGAAGAGCTCGAGGTTCAGGTCGAGACCGAGGCGAACCAGTACATTCCGTTCTCGCTCGACGAAGTGAGTCTGGACTTCTGCGTTATCGGGCCGAGCGCCACATCGGTCGGCGACGTCGAGGTGCTGATCGCCGCGTCGCGCAAGAACCTGGTGCAGGACCGCCAGGGCCTGGCCGAGGCGGCCGGCCTGAAGCCGATGGTGCTCGACATCGAGTCGCACGCTTCCCGGCTTGCGATGAGCCGCCTGATCGCCGCGCTGCCGAACGAGGGCAAGGACGCCCTCGTCGCCTTGTTCGAGATCGGTGCCGACACGACGAGCCTCAAGGTGCTGCGCGACGACGAGATGCTCTACGACCGCGACCAGGCCTTCGGCGGTTCGCAGCTGACGCAGTTGATCTCACGCCAGTACGGATTCTCGTTCGAGGAGGCCGAGCAGAAGAAGCTCGCCGGCGACATGCCCGAGGACTACGAGTCCTCGATCCTCGTCCCGTTCGTCGACAGCCTGTCGCAGGAGATCGGCCGCGCGCTGCAGTACTTCTTCACCAGCACGCCGCACCACAAGGTGCACTACGTGATGCTCGC
>CAZVNC010000064.1:0-8953 GCA_964628305.1 uncultured Ideonella sp. | reverse complement strand
CCTGCGCCCGCACTTGGTCGCGCTGCTGCGTGAATTGGCGGTGCCAGCGGCGCAGGGTCTCGGCGTAGTCGGCGCCAAAGGCCAACTCCTCCACCACGCGCAGTCCGGCCTCATGCGCCGCCGCGCGAAAGCGCGCCGGGCTGGGCAGGCAGCCGCCCGGGAAGACGTACTGCTGGATGAAGTCCGTGCCCTGCACATAGCGCTCGAACAGCGCGTCGTCGATGACGATGCTCTGCACACAGGCGCGGCCGCCGGGCTTGAGCAAGCGTGCCACGCTGCCGAAATAACTGGGCCAGTAGGCCTGGCCCACGGCCTCCACCATTTCGATGGAACAGATGGCGTCGAACGGCGCGTCCTGGATGTCGCGGTAGTCCTGCAGGCGTAGCTCGGCCCGGTCGGCCAGCCCGGCCTGGTGCAGGCGCTGCTGGCCAAACGCCAGTTGCTCGGTGGACAGGGTCACGCCTGTCACATGGGCCTGAAAATCGCCCGCCGCCATCTCGGCCAGCGCGCCCCAACCGCAGCCGATCTCCAGTACCCGATTGCCCGGTTGCACGCCGGCACAGTGCAGCGCGCGGCGCACCTTGGCATGCTGCGCCTGAGTCAGGTCGCCCCCGACATCGCCCTGGAACCAGGCGGATGAGTAGTTCATGCTCGGGTCCAGCCACAACTGGTAGAAGGCGTTGCCCAAGTCGTAATGGGCGTGGATGTTGCGCCGGCTGCCGGTGCGCGTATTGCGGTTGAGCAGGTGGCGCAGCCGGTAGGCCAGCCGCCCCCACCAGGCGCCATACACCAGCGACTCCAGCGCGTCGCGGTTGGCCATCAGCAGGCGCAGCAGGTCGGCTAGGTGCGGCGTGCTCCACTGCTGATCGATATAGCCCTCGGCCAGGCCGATATCGCCCGAGCGCAGCACCGCGCCGAACACCCGCCAGTCGTGCAGGCGCAGGCTGGCATGCGGGGGGTTGCCCTGGCCCGGGCCTTGGCCCTGGCCCACTTGCAGCGTGCTGCCGTCGGGCAGCTGCAGGTGCAGGGTACCGTGCTGCAGGCGCTGCAGCAGGCGCAGGCCGTGGCGCGCATCGGCAGGCAGGCCAGCAGGCAAATGGAATTGAAACGCAGTGCTGGTCGTGTTCATGGTCAGTGATTGGATGAAGATGAACGGGAAACAGGCGACGCCGGCACCTGGGGCTTGGGGTGGAAGGGCACCTGTTTGAGCCACAGCAACAAGGCATTCCAGAGGATGCGGGCCATCACGCCCAGCGTCAGCAAGGGGTAGCGCCACAGGGCGCGGCGGCGGCTTGCGGCAGTGAGCGGCTCGAGCCGCCCGGCCATGCCGGTGAGCAGCACCGGACCCTCGGTGTCGTGGTAGTCGATGCGCACCCGCGCTGATCGCAGCCCCTGGGCCCCACCCCGGCGAAATTCAAAGCGGTAGCCGCCATCCACGGCGCAAAAGGGTGAGACATGAAACGCCTTGCGCGCCCGCAGCTCCTGGCCGTAGCGCGGCTGGTCAAGCAGGTAGGCGTGGCGTTCGCCAAAGGTGTTGTTCACTTCGGCCACGATGGCGCGCAGGCTGCCGTCTGCGCGGTGGCAATACCAGAAGCTCACCGGCTTGAAGCTGTACCCCAGCACGCGCGGATAGCACTGCAACCAGATTTCGCCCTGCGCATCGGTGACGCCCTCGGCATGCAGCAGCGCCTCCAGCCAGGTCAGCGCGCCGCCCGGCTGCCCGGTCTTGCCCTCGCCATGGTCGGCGTCGCGAAACGACAGCGCGCCCGCGCGGTTGAGTGCCAGTACGCCCGCTGCCTCGGGCCGCTCGCGCAGCGTGCGCATGGGCAGCAGCAGGAAGAAGGTGGGCACGACGAAGCGGTGGCGGCGCGGGCGCAGCCGGGTGTGCCACACATGGCCAAAGCCGATGTGCGGCACATGGGCCGGCGCGCCAGCGCTGGGAGTGGGGAGGGTCATGCAGCCTCCCGGCGGCGGATTTGCGCCAGCAAGGCATCGGCAGCGCGGTAGCCCGACTGCAGGCCGTCTTCGTGAAAGCCGTAGCCCGTCCAAGCGCCGGCAAACCAGGTGTGCTGCGCGCCTTGCAGCTGCGGCACCTGCTTTTGCGCGGCCAGCGCGCCCAGGTCGAACACCGGATGGTCGTAATCGAACTCGCCCAGCACCTGCGCCGGGTCGATGCTGCGCGCCGGGTTGAGCGACACCAGCACCGGCTGCGCGAAAGGCAGCGGCTGCAGGCGGTTGAGCCAGTAGTGCAGGCAGACGCGGGCGGATTCCTGTGTGCCATCGGCCGCGCGCTCGTAGTTCCACGCCGCCCAGGCGGCACGGCGCCTTGGCATCACGCCGGTGTCGGTGTGCAGCACGGCGCGGTTGGGCTGGTAGCGGATGGCACCCAGCACCCGATGCTCGGCGGCACTGGGCTGCGCCAGCAAACGCAGGGCCTGGTCGCTGTGCACGGCCAGCACGACGGCGTCAAAGTGCTCGACGCCGCTGCCCGTGCGGATGAACGCGCCGGCGGCGTTGCGCTCGATGTGGGTGACCGGCGTGGCCAGGCGAGCATCCAGCCCTTGCACGATGGCGTTCACATACTGGCGCGCCCCGCCCGCCACGGTGTGCCACTGCGGCCGGTTCTGCACTTGGACAAGGCCATGGTTGTGGCAAAAGCGCACCATGGTGGCCACCGGAAAGCGCAGCATCTGGTCGGTCGGGCAGCTCCAGATGCAGCCCAGCATGGGCAGGAAATACCAGTGGCGAAACGCCGCGCCGAAGCCATGCTGGTCCAAGAAATCGCCCAACGGCTGCGCCAGTGCCGGCTCCTGGCCACTGTCGGCCAGCGCGGTGCACAGGCGGTTGAAGCGCAGCAGCTCCGAGAGCATCCCCAGAAATCGCGGGCGCAGCAGATTGCGCCGCTGGGCAAATACGGTGGCCAGGTTGGAGCCGCTCCACTCCAGCGCCCCGGCACCCAACGCGCCCGCACCCGGCACCTGGACGGAAAAGGACATGTCCGATGCGGCCGTAGGCACCTGCAATTCGCCCAGCAGCCCAATCAGGCCGGGGTAGGTGCGCTCGTTGAACACCAGAAAGCCGGTGTCCACCCCGTGCGTCACGGTCCGGCCGCGGGCGTCGGGCAAAGACACATCCACCGTATGGGTGTGGCCGCCGAAATAGCGCCCCGCCTCGAACAGCGTGACACGCACCTGCCCGCGCAGCCGGTGCGCGGCTGCCAGGCCCGAGATGCCCGATCCGATGACTGCGACTTTCATGGCCTCTTCCGATCCGTGGTGGTTGCCCGTGCAGCACGCTTGGTCTGCGCATGTGGCGTAATGTACTAGACAAAAGCATTGTTGTCCTAGACAATTATTTCAATCAAGCCCATTGACCATGAACTCTCCGACATCTCCGACTGACTTGACACGGTCCGCATCCAGCGACGCCGGTCTGCCGATTGCCGCCGTCGAGCGCGAGACTGGCCTGGGTAAGGACACCCTGCGCGTGTGGGAGCGACGCTACGGATTTCCCGCGCCATCGCGAAATTCCTCGGGCGACAGACTCTATAGCGGGGATCAGGTGCGGCAGCTCAAGCTCATCAGCCGGCTCCTGGATGTCGGCCTGCGTCCCGGCAAGGTGGTTGGTCTGGATCTGGCTGCGCTGCAGGCTCTTTTAGCGCAGCACACCCCAGTACAACCCGTCTTTGTGTCCAAGACAATTGGCGGCGATACCACCGACCCGGTGATCGACGGGCTGCTTCACGCTATTGGCTCGCACGACCCGCGCACCCTGCGGCACGGCCTCAGCCATGCCCAGTTGCGCATGGGGCTGGCGCCCTTCGTCACCGATCTGGTGGCGCCGTTGACGACGGCGGTGGGCGAGGCCTGGGCGCGGGGGCGCTTTGAAGTCTTTGAAGAGCATCTGTACACCGAGGTCATCACCGGCGTGTTGCGCCATGCAATTGCCTCGCTGACCCCGCAGCCCGTGCCGCAAGGCCCCAAGGTGCTGCTCACTACCGTGCCGCAAGAGCAGCACAGCCTGGGGCTGCTGATGGTCGAGGCGCTGTTGGCGCTGGAGGGCTGCACTTGCGTGTCGCTGGGCACGCAGACACCGCTGTCTGACATCGCCCAGGCGGCGCTGGCGCATCGGGCCGATGTGGTGGCGCTGAGTTTCAGCAATCTGCACAAAGCGGCCATGGTGCAGACCAGCCTGCGCGAGTTGCGCGTCCAACTGCCGGCATCCACCGCCCTGTGGGTGGGCGGCGCGTGTACCGCGCTGTACCAATGGCCGCTGGCCGGCGTCAGCGCCGTACAGCATTTGTCGGGCTTGCAGTCCCTGGTGGCGCAGTGGCGCCACGCCCATTGACCGCAAGAAGAACTTGCCATGCACAACATTGCACGCACGTTTGCCAGCGCACGCACCCCCCTGTCACGCCGCCCGCGCTTGGGGCTGCTGGCCCTGCTGGTGGCCGGCACGACCCTGCTGCTGGCCGGTTGCGCCAGCACGCGCCCGCCGACCGGTGTGACGGCTGTCACCCCGTTTGACGTGCAGCGCTACGCGGGCCGCTGGTACGAGCTGGCGCGGCTTGATCACGCCTTCGAGCGCGGCATGTCCGATGTCTCGGCCGGCTACACCGCGCAGGCTGATGGCAGCGTACGCGTGGTCAACCGCGGCTATGCACCCGCCACCGGCCAATGGCGCGAGGCCGTGGGCAAGGCCTTGTTCACCGGTGCACCCACCATTGGCTCGCTCAAAGTGTCCTTCTTCGGACCGTTCTACGGCGGTTACCACGTCGCCGCGCTGGACCCGGACTACCGCTGGGCGTTGGTGCTGGGGCCCGACACCAGTTACTGCTGGATTCTGGCGCGCGACAAGCAGCTGCCTGCCGCGCAGCGCGAAGCCATCGTGGCGCGGGCGCAGGCTCTAGGCGTCGATACCCCGTCGCTGATCTGGGTGTCGCACGAGCGCCAGGACCCAGCACATTGAGCGAAGGCGTGCGATGAGCTACACCGACGTCATGGTGGGCGATCAATCTGCAGCGAAAGGTTGGGCAGGTTCGCATGAAGTCGCCGCGCGTCAGGCCGGCGGCGCGCGCCGCCGCCGCGATTGCACCTCGACGTGCTTCCAGCGCCGGTGCACCCAGTACCACTGCTCGGGGTGGCGCACGACGAGGCGCTCGAGGGCGGCGTTGTAGGCGCGCGTGTTGAGGCGGATCGCCTCGGTCGTGCTGTCGTGCTCGATCGCCGCGAGCGGCGGCTCGAAGCGCAGCACGTGGCGACCGTCGGCCTCGCGCCAGCTCGACGCGGGCAGCACCGGCGCGCCGGTCGAAAGCGCGATGATCGCCAGGCTCTTGAAGGTCCAGGCTGTGTGGCCGAGGAAGTCGACCGCGATGCCGTCCGGCGGGCCGGCGTGCTGGTCGAATGGCAGCACGACCGCGTCGCCGTTGGCGAGACTGGCGAGCATCGCGTCCAGCGAATCGCGCTTCGAATACACGCCGAAGCCCGCCGCCTCGAAGCGGCGCGTGACGAGCCGGTCGAGCCACGCCGGCTTGATCGGCCGCCGAACGAAATGGAACTTGCCGCGCATCTCGGGGAATTGCGCGATGCCGGCGGTCGTCGAGACCTCCCAGTTGCCGAAGTGCCCGGTGAGGATCAGGATGCCCTTGCCCTGGTCGCGCGCGGCGATGAAGTTGTCCAGCCCCTCGACGCGGACCAGCGCCAGCTTCTTCGCCGCCGACAGCCAGCGAAAGCGGATGAATTCGCCGAGTAGCCGCCACAGATGGCCGTAGTGCGCGGCGGCGAGCCGTGCGATTTCGGCCTCGTCCACAGACTGGCCGAAGACACGCCGCAGATTGCTCATTACCACTTCGCCGCGCAGCGGCACGAAGCGCTGGAAGAAGCGACCGGCGGGCGACGGCGCGGCGCGGGCCGAGATGGCGAGCGCGACCGCCGAAGCGCTCGCGCGATCGTGCGTCAGCGACAGTTCGATGCGCGCGATCCGGTTCAGGTCGAGCTGGTACTGCGCCGCCGCGTTGCAGACGACTTGCGGCGCGCCCCAGGCGTCGCGCGCAACCGAGAAGTCGGTCGCCTCGACCTGGCCGAGCGCGGCGCCGCGCGCGAAGAGTTTCAGGCAGGCCTCCTTCGCCGCGAAGCGCGCCGCGAGGCTTGCCGCGCGGCCCGCGCCGTCGCCGGCGTCGGCAAGCTCCTGCGCCGAGAAGAAGCTTGGCAGTCCATCCGCCGGCGTCTCGCGCAGCAAGCGCTCGATGCGCGCGATCTCGACGCTGTCGATGCCGCAGCGCTCGGCCGATGGGGCGTCGTTCTTCAACCGCGGATCCGGTAAACAACGGGCGTCTCGGTGCGTCTGGCGCATCCGGGCCGCGGCAGGTATCGTTGCGGCCTTCGATCCACCAATGAGGAAGACATCATGGGCATTCTCGCAACGATCGTCGTCGGTCTGGTCGTCGGCGCGCTGGCGCGCTGGGTGATGCCGGGCGAACAGAAGATGGGCTGGATTCTGACGATTGTGCTGGGCATTGTCGGCGCGGTCGTCGCCGGTTTCATCGGCCGCGCGTTCGGCTGGTACGAACCGGGCGAGGGGGCAGGCTGGATCGCTTCGGTGCTCGGTGCGATCCTTGTGCTGTTCATCGTTCAGAAGCTGCGCGCCAACAAGTAGCCGTCGCCTGCGCCGCGGCGCGTGGTGCGGGCCACGCCCGCGCTAGGCGCTGGTCCTGACGATCAGCGCCGCATCGGTGCCTGCAAAGCCGCGGCAGATGACGAGCGCGGTGTCGCTGCGCGGCGTCTGCGCGGCGCCCGAGACGGCGACGCCGGCGCACTGCGGATCGAGCGACTCGAAGTTCGCCGTGCCAGGCACGCTGCGCTGGCGCAGCGCCTCGATCGCAAGCACCGCCTCGAGGATGCCGGCGCCGGCGATCAAATGGCCGAACGCCCACTTGAAGGCCGCGACCGGCGGCATCGCGGCACCGAACACGCGGCGCAATGCCGCCGCCTCCGAGCGGTCCGAGGCCGGCGTGCCGTTGCCGTGGGCGACGATCATGCCGATGTCCGCCGGCCGCAGTCGGGCATCGGCGAGCGCGGCTTCGATCGCGCGCGCGACGCCGTCGCCGTCGTCACCGATCGCAAGCAGGCCTTCGGCTTCGCAAACCGCGCCGCCGCCGAGCACTTCGCCCAGCACGGGTGCGCCGCGCGCCGCGGCCGAGGCTTCGGTCTCGAGCATCAGTGCCGCCGCGCCTTCGCCGAACTGGCTGCCGTCATGGCGCGCGTCGAACGGCCGCAGCGCCTCGCGCGCGACGAGGCCGACGCGTTCGTAGTACAGCATCATCTGCGGCTCGATTGGCGCATCGTGGCCGACCGCGACGGCACGGTCGCACTCGTCGTTGCGCAGCGCCTCGAGCGCCTCGATCACCGCCAGCAGGCCGCCGATGCTGTGGTTCGTGATGCACGCGTTCGGGCCCTTCAGGCCGTGGCGGATGCCGATGTGGCCGAGCACGTTGTTGGGCAGCGTGCGCAGCAGCCACATCGGATTGACGGTGTCGAGCAGCTTCTCGCCGAACGGCTTCAACTTGCCGTTCGCCTCGGTCAGCAGCGGCAGATAGTCGTACTGGTTCTGGTAGTTGCCGCCGCCGGAGCCGACGTAGACGCCGCTGCGGTCGCTGAAGCCCGCCGCGGCCGCATCGTCGAGCGCGGCGCGGTGCGCGAGCAGGCCCGAGGCTTCGATCGCGCGCCCGGCCGCGTAGAGGCCGAACAGATCGGTGCGCCGGATCAACTTGTGCAGCTTGCGGTCCTCGACCAGCGCGCGGGGGTTGAAGTCCTTCACCTCGCCCGCATCGCGCACCGGCCAGCCGCTCGTGTCCCATTGCGTGACCGGGCCGATCGCGCTGCGGCCTTCCAGCACCGCGGCGAGGATTTCCTGCGGCGACATGCCGGCGGCGCAGACCGCGCCGCTGCCGGTGACGACGACGCGCGTCATGGCCGCTCTCCGATCAAGGCGTCGGTCTCGTCCGGGTGGCGCAGCACGACGCAACTGTTCGAGCCGCCGAAGCCGAACGAATTCGACATCGCCATCCGCACCCGCTGGCGCTTCGCTTCGCCGAGGACGAGGTTCAAGTCGCAGTCCGGATCGGGGACGCGATAGTTGGCGTTGACGGGCATCTCGCCGCGCGCGATCGCGAGCGCGCAGACGGCGATCTCGACCGCGCCGGCGGCGGCGATCAGGTGGCCCATGCTGCTCTTCGTCGAGCTGACGTTGACGCGCTTCACGTCGCTGCCGAACACCGCATGCGTCGCCGCGCTTTCGCTGCGGTCGTTCATGCCGGTCGAGGTGCCGTGCGCGTTCAGGTAGTCGATGTCGGCGGGCTGTGCGCCGGCGTCGGCGAGCGCGGCGCGCATCGCCTGGATCGGGCCGTCGCCGTCCGGCGGCGAGTCGGTGATGCGGTAGCTGGAGAGCGAATTGCCGTCGCCCGCCAGTTCGGCGTAGATGCGCGCGCCGCGCTCGCGCGCCGCCTGCCACTCCTCGAGCACAAGAAAGCCCGCGCCTTCGCCGAGCAGGAAGCCATTGCGCGTGGCATCGAACGGGCGGCTCGCCTGCTGCGGCGCGTCGTTGTCGGGTGAGATCGCCGACAGCAGGCAAAAGCCGGCCAGGCCGACCGGGCTGATCATCGAGTCGAAGCCGCCGGCGAGGACGCGATCGACCGCGCCGCGGCGGATCAACTTGAGCGCCGTGCCGAGCGCCTGCCCGCCGGACGCGCACGCGGTGTGCACCGCCGTTGCGTAGCCGCGAATGCCGTGGCGCTGTGTCAGCAGCGACAGGCCCGCGCTCGAGTGGCTGCGGCAAAAGACCATCGGATCGTTCGCGGTTGGATCGTTCGGCAGACGGTCGGCGTGCAGTTCGCCGTCGGCGGCCGAATGTGCGTGCAGCGCCGCAAGGTCGACGAACTCCGACGTCATCATGCCGG
>CAZVNC010000063.1:0-9161 GCA_964628305.1 uncultured Ideonella sp. | reverse complement strand
CACCTCGGCCTCGCGGCGCGCTTCGTCGGCGTCGGCCTTCTCGGCGCGCAGTTGCGTCATCAGCGCCTCGGTGCGCCATTGCAGCAGGCTGACGCGATCGAAGGCGTTGCGATAGTTTCGGCCGAGGACGATCGTCATCGCCATCGCGATCGCCATCACGACCGCGGTCTGAATGCCGAGGCTGCCGTTGTGCAGTCCGACGCGCAGGATGACCGGGATGTAGATCAGCGCAACGAACGTCAGATAGAGCCCGAACTGCGGCGCGAGAATCGGTACGCAGGCGACGCAGAAGGTGTAGGCGACGAGGATCAGCGCGATCTGCTGCAGCGCGCTGCCGAAAGGATAGAAGCTCCAGCCGGCGACGCCCCACAGCGCCGCCATCGCCAGCATGCTGACGATCCACAGCCGCAGGCGCGATCGCAGCGTTGCCGCATCCACCGCCGGTCGCCGCGCAATGCGCCAGGCGAGCGCGACCCGCGCCAGCCAGAGCAGCGCGAACGCCGCGCCCCAGCCCAGACGCAGCTCGGCGGGCACGGCGCCGGCGAACACCAGCTCGATGACGACCGCGCCGAGCGCGTGGCCGGCGAGCGACGTCGGGTTGTACGAGAACATCGCCGCCGCGCGGTCGCGCAGCAGCGCGTCGGCATCCGTCGCCACGCCCGCTGCCGGCGCCGCGCTGGCGCCGGCGTTCGAGTCGAGCGCAGCTTCGGCCAGCACGGGGCGAAAGATCAGCGCAGCGTGCTCGGCCGCCACGGCGGCGGCTGGCCGTCGCCCTGCTCGCGCGTGAGCTGGCTGACCGCGAGCACCGCCTGCGTGCGCGAGCTGACGTTGAGCGCGCGCAGCACCGCGGCGACGTGGTCCTTCACCGTCTCGACCGAGAGGTTGAGGTCGCGCGCGATCAGCTTGTTCGGCTTGCCCTGCAGCAGCAGGGCGAGCACGTCGGTCTGGCGCGGCGTGAGACCGATCGCCGCCAGCGACGGCGCGGCCGGCTCGTCCGCCTCCTCGCGCACGACCGCGAGAAAGCCGGGCGCGGTGTCGCCCTCGAGCTTGGCGGACGGGCTCTCCGAGCCGAGCGTCATCGGCGGCACGTAGATGCCGCCCTGCATCACGAGCCTGAGCGCCTCGAACAGCGTCTCGTTGCTCGCGCGCTTGGGCACATAGCCCATCGCGCCGAGATCGATGGAGCGGATCACGTCGCTCGTGCGGTCCGACGCCGAGACGACGACGACCGGCAGCGACGGATACGCGGCGCGCAACTCGACGAGCAGGTCGAAGCCGTTCGCATCGCCGAGCTGCAGATCGAGAAGCAGCAGGTCGTAGTCGCTATCCGCGCGCAGCGTGTCGCGCGCCTCTTGTGCGCTGCCCGCACCGGCGACGGTCACATCGTCGCCCAGACCCTGGATTACCGACTGCAGCGCAGAACGGATCAGCGGATGGTCGTCGATCAGCAGGACCTTCATGATGCAGCATCAAACATAGCGCCTGGACACCGCTTCGGCAACACACGCCGGCTTGTCGGCGCCTTCGCGCTCGATCGTGACGTCGAACGTGATCTGCGCCCCGCCCTCGATGGTCTTGTACTCGAGCAGCTTGAAGCGCCCGCGCACCCGGCTGCCGACCGGCACCGGCGACGTGAAGCGGACCCTGTTCAGGCCGTAGTTGACGCCCATCCGCACGTCGCGAAATTCCATCGCTTTGGCGCCCATCTCGGGCAGCATCGACAGCGTCAGGAAGCCATGCGCCACCGTGCTGCGAAACGGCCCCGCCGCGGCGCGCACCGGGTCGACGTGGATCCACTGATGGTCGCCGGTGGCGTCGGCGAAGAGGTCGATGCGCGGCTGGTCGATCGTGATCCAGTCGCTGTCGGCGATGTGCTGGCCGACGAGAGGTTCGAGGTCGGAAAGCTTGTCGAAGCTGCGCATGAAGTTCCTTTCGTGGTCGGTGGCCGGCTACGGGCCGACCCATTCGAGTATTGGCTGCCATTGCGCGAGGTCGCGTTCGACGCGTCCGGGCGCAACGTCCCACAGCGTGAGGCCGCGCGCCGCGAGATGGACATAGTTCTGCGTGTCGCGCAGGAAGCCGACCACCGGCACGCCGAGCTGGTCGAGGAAGACGCGCAACTGCTCGGCAGCGATCGTGTGGTCGCGCACCCGCATGCCGACCAGCCCGAGCCGCACCCGGTCGGCGCGCTTGTGGGCCTGCAGCGCACGAACGAAGTCGTGCGTCGCGCGGATATCGAAGAGGCTCGGCTGCAGCGGCACGAGCACCGTGTCGGCGAACTTCATCACCGCGTCGAGCCGCTTGCCGTGCAGACCGGCCGGCGTGTCGAGCACGGCGTGCGTCGTGCCCTTGGGCGGGCGCGCGATGTCGCCGTTCTCGAACTGCCAACCGGCAATCGCCGGCAGCCCGCCAGGGCGCAGCGCAAGCCAGCCGCACGTCGACTGCTGGCGGTCGATGTCGCCGAGCATCACGCGATGCCCGCGCCGGGCCAGGTTGCCCGCCAGGTTGGTCGCCAACGTGCTCTTGCCGACCCCGCCCTTGGGGTTGGCGACGACGATCACCGGCATCACGCTCTCCTCGCGTTCTTTGCGGCTATGGTAGCGGCTGCCCGCGCACCGGAGCATCGATCGCAACCCGCGCCATACTCTCGGGGTCTGTTCACGCCATGGCCGACGTCCTCGTTCTCGCCGCCCACCCGCAGCTCGAGGACTCGCGCGTCAACCGCGCGCTGATGGATGCCGCGGCCGCGCTCGGCGCGCAGCACGTGACGCTGCGCGACCTCTACGCGCTGTACCCCGACTACGTGATCGATGTCGACGCCGAGCAGGCGCTGCTGGAGGAAGCCAGGCTCATCGTCTGGCAGCACCCGATCCGCTGGTACGGCATGCCGGCGCTGATGAAGCTGTGGCTGGACGAGGTACTCGCCTTCGGCTGGGCCTATGGGCCGGGCGGCACCGCGCTCGCGGGCAAGGACCTGTGGCTCGTGCTCAGCACCGGCGGCTCGCAGCAGGCCTACCGACCCGGCGGCTACAACCGCCACTACTTCGACGACTTCCTGCCGCCCTACGAACAGACGGCCGCACTGTGCGGCCTGCGCTTCCTGCCGCCGCTCGTGCTGCACAGCGCGCACCGCGCGAGCGAGGCCGAACTCGACGCGCATGCCCGCATTTACGCCTCACGGCTGTCGAGCCACCCGCACTGGCCCGAGATCGCCGATCTGGAACCCGCCGCGGCCTGCGAAGTGCCGGCCGAAGCGCGGCCGGCCGTGGACTGACCGATGGAACACGGCGGCGGCTGGATCCTTTCCGCGCTGATCTACCTCGGCGCGGCGGTGCTCGCGGTGCCGCTCGCGCGGCTGCTCGGCCTGGGGGCGATCATCGGCTACCTCGTCGCCGGTATCGCGATCGGGCCGTGGGGCGTTGCGCTCGTGACCGACGCGCAGCAGATCTTCTCGTTCGCCGAGTTCGGCGTCGTGCTGATGCTGTTCCTGGTCGGGCTGGAACTCGAACCGAGGCGCCTGTGGTCGCTTCGCAAGCCGATCTTCGGCTGGGGCAGCGTGCAGTTGTTCGGCTCCGCGGCGCTGCTGTTCGGCGCCGGTCTGCTGGCCGGCATCGGGTGGGAGCTGGCGCTCGTCGGCGCGCTCGGGCTCGCGATGTCGTCGACCGCGATCGGCCTGGCAGTGCTCGCCGAGCGCAATCTGCTCGCGACGAGTTCGGGCCAGAGCGTGCTGGCCGTCGCCCTGCTGCAGGACGTGGCCGCGATCCCGATATTGGCCCTCGTCCCGCTGCTGGCGGTGTCGGGCGCACATGCGCAAGCGGGCTGGGCGGGCGTGGCCAAGGCGATCGGCGTCGTCGCCGCGATCGTGCTCGGCGGGCGATTGCTGCTGCGCCCCGCGCTGCGCTGGATCGCGCGCAGCAAGACGCCCGAGATCTTCACCGCCGCCTCGCTGCTCTTGGTCGTCGCGACGGCGGCGCTGATGCAGTCGGTCGGCCTGTCGATGGCGCTCGGCGCCTTCCTGGCCGGCGTGCTGCTCGCCGAGAGCGAGTACAGGCGCGAGCTCGAGACCGACATCGAACCGTTCAAAGGCCTGCTGCTCGGCCTGTTCTTCATCGCCGTCGGCATGTCGATCGACTTCGGCGTCGTGCTGCAGCACCCGCTGCTGATCGCGCTGCTCGTCGCCGGCTTCCTGCTCGTCAAGTCCATCGTGCTGTGGGCGATGGCCGTCTTGATGCGCCTGCCGCTGCAGGAACGCCCGGTGTTCGTGATCCTGCTCGCGCAGGGCGGCGAGTTCGGCTTCGTCGTTTTCCAGTCGGCCGCCGGCGCGCAGGTGATCGCGCCCGCCACCGGCTCGCAGCTTGTCGCCGCGGTCGCGATCTCGATGCTGCTGACGCCGCTGCTGCTGGTCGCCGTCGATCGCTGGTGGCTCGCTCGCTTCGCGCGCGGCGGGCCAAGCATGCCCGAGTTGAGCGAGCCGCAGACGGCACCGGTGATCATCGCCGGGCTCGGACGCTATGGCCAGATCGTCGCGCGCGTGCTGTATGCCAACGGCATCGCATCGACCGTGCTCGACCACGACGCCGAACAGATCGAGGCCATGCGCCGCTTCGGCTGGCGCGCCTTCTACGGCGATGTCACGCGCCTGGACCTGCTGCGCACGGCCGGCGCCGAGAAGGCGCGCGTGCTGGTGCTCGCGATCGACGATGTCGAGCAAAGCCTGAAGGCGGCCCGGCTGGCGCGGGAACACTTCCCGCAACTCGCGATCGTCGCCCGCGCGCGCAACGTGCAGCACTACCTGCGGCTGCGCGAGATCGGCGTCACGCTCATCGAGCGCGAGACGCTCGATTCGTCGCTGATGACGGCGCGAAGCACGCTCGAGCAGCTCGGCTGGCAGCCGCACCACGCGCGCGGCCTCGCGATGCACTTCCGGCGCCACACGATCCGCCAGCTCGAGGAAATGCTGCCGCACATGCGCGACGAAGCGCGCTTCATCGCGATGGCCAAGGCCGGTCGCCAGCAGCTCGAGCAACTCTTCGCCCAGGAGCGCGACCGCCGCCGCCAGGGCCGCCGCGAAGGCTGGAGCGACGAACCGCCGCCGCGGCCCTGAGCGGCCCTGAGCGTCCGCAGCCGCGGATTCGTGGTTGTCGCCCTAGCGCAAGCCGTCCCACAACAGCTTGACGCCGGTGAGGAACATGCCGCTGTAGGCGAGGCGATAGAACCAGTCGGGCCGGATCCGGCGCGTCAGGTACACGCCGAGCCAGACGCCGAGCGGCGCGAGCGGCATCAGCACGAGCGCGGTCGCCATGTTGCGCAGGTCGATCAGCCCGAGCCAGGCGTACGGTATCCACTTCGACGCATTGATCGCGGCGAAGAACACCGCCATCGTTCCCGCGTAGGCGAGCGGCGGCATGCGCAGCGGCAGCAGGTAGGCGTTGATCGGCGGGCTGCCGGCATGCGCGACGAAGCTCGTGAAGCCCGACGCGACGGCGCAGGCGAAGCCGACCGCGCGCCGCGGCGGCGGCGCATCGCGGCGCGGCGGAAAGAGGAGGCGCTGAGCGAGAAAGAGCAAGGTCAGCGCACCGACGACGCCGGCAAGCATCGCCGGCGTGAAGCGGCCGAAGAGCAGCGTGCCGACGAGCGTGCCGATCAATCCGGCCGGCAGCAACTGGCGCAGCATCGCCGCATCGCGCTCGCGCCATAGCTTTTGCAGCCCGGCGCCGTCCATGATCAGCAGCAGCGGCAGCATGATCGCCGCCGCCTGCGGCACCGGCACGGCAAGCGCCATGATGGGCGTCGCGAGCGCGCCGAAGCCGCTCGCGAAGCCGCTCTTGGAAAGCCCCATCAGCAGCACCGCGGGAATCGCCGCGGCGTAGAACCAGGGGTCGGTGATGGCGGCAATCAAGCGTGACGCGGCGCGCGGGCGGCGCGCGGGGCTGGTTCGGTCGGGGGCGAGCGAGAATTGTCCGATGTTCGCACCCTCCCAGCACGACGTCCGGCGCTTCTTCTGCAAGGCCGCTGCCAAGCTGCGCGACGGCCGGCCGTTGACGGCGCTCGAAGCGCTCGCCGCGCAGTGGATAGACGAGCACCCGGAGTACCGCGCCGACCTCGCCGACCTCGACGCCGCCCTCGCGGCGAGCTACACGGTCGAAGACGGCCGCACGAACCCGTTTCTGCACCTTGCGATGCACCTGTCGATCAGCGAACAGCTCAGCATCGACCAGCCGCGCGGCATCCGCCAGGCGTTCGATCTGCTCGCTGCGCGGCGCGGTTCGGCGCACGCCGCGCAGCACGAGGTGATGGAGTGCCTGGGTGAGATGATGTGGAACTCGCAGCGCAGCGGCCTGCCGCCCGACGGCGAGGCCTACATCGACTGCGTGCGGCGGCGGGCGATCGGCTGACGCCGCGGCGCGATCGGCGCGGGCGACGCGCCGTTCAGGCCATCACTTCGGTCGTAGCAAAGCCGTCGCGCGGGACGATCGTCGTGTGGGCGAAGCCGGCCGGTGAAACCAGATCGGCGTCGGCAACGAAGCTCTTCAGCGGCTTGTTCTTCGCGGCCGCAACCGCCTGCGTCTGCCCCTGCGCAACGCTCGGCGCCGCCTCGGGCGCGCGGCGCGGCGGCGGCACCGCCGCCTTGCGCGACTCGATCTCGGTCTGCAACTGAGCGACCTGGCGCCGCGCCTGGCTGGCGTGCTCGGCGGCGGTCTGCTTGACGGCCTTGATCTGCGCCCGCAGTGCGGCGATCTTTCGCTTGTAAAACCAGGCCGCCGCGAACCATGCACAGGGTGCGGCGACGAGCGTGGCGACGATCCAGGGCAGTGCTGACAACATGATGTCGGGCCGGTACACACCGGCTGCGAGTGGAGCCTGACGCAATTTCGGCACGCGCGGCCCGCAGCTTGAGCACGCCGGGTTCGCTGGCGAGCGCACGGCGCGCTTGCCTGAGGCGGGAACGCCCGCTGCCCGCGTTGCATCGAAACAGCGCTCCGTTCCCGCCCGCAAGCGGGCGGCCCCGGATTCGAACTGAGCTACCTCGTCGCCGCAGGCTCCGGCGCCTACGCCGGGATGACCGGCAGCGGCAACGCGCTGGTGCGATTGCTCGGCGATCCGAACCTGCCGCCGACACCCTATCTCGAAGCCGGAATCATGAACCTGGTTCCGGAGCCCTCGACGTGGATGCTTGCCCTCGCGGGACTGGCGGCACTCGGCGCGCTGCAGCGCCGCAGGCGCTGATCCATCGGGTGGGGCGCAGGCCGCACGACGCGCCCGCCGCCGGGCGCGTCAGCCACGCCACGCACGCCACAGCGCGCAGGCGAGGCCCGCGACATACAGCGTGCCGAAGACGTGCTTGTTGTAGCGCGCTAGCCACTCCGGCAGGTAGATGTCGAAGTTCGCGCGCCGCTCGTCGGTGTAGCGCGCGGCGACCGCGGTCAACGGACAGGCGAAGCGGTTGAACGCAAGGATGATGACCTCGACCATCACGATCGCGGCGAGCCAGGCCGCAAGGCGCATCTCGCCGCGCCACGCGGCCCACGGCAGGGCGACGATGCAGCCGGCGAAGAAGGCCCAGGCGATCGTGTGCAGCAGCTTGACCGCGACCAGCCGCCGCGCCGGCGCCGCGCCATCGCTCATGGTTTCGTCGCCGCGATGTCCTTGAACATGTGGATATTCGTCGGCCGGTAGCCGAGCTTCTCGTAGAGCGCCTGCGCGTCGCGGTTGTGGCCGAAGACGTGCAGCGCGATGCCTTCGAGCCCGAGCGCGCGGGTCTCGGCTTCGAGCGCCTCGAAGGCGCGCGTCGCGTGTCCCTTGCGGCGATGGGCGGGTGCGATCGCGATGTCGTAGACATAGGCGACCAAGTTGCCCGCACGCTGCTGCTCGGCGATCCAGAGCCGGCCGACCGCGTCGCCGCTCGCCGCGTCATGCAGCGTGTAAAGGTGATGGCCCGGCGTCGCCAGCCCTTGCGGCAGCAGCTCGGCAAGTTCCTTGCGCGAGAGCGCCAGCGCTTCGGCCTCGCGCCATTGGCCGCAGGCGACCTTGTCGGCCGCGTAGGCCGGCACGGTCTCCTCGACGAAGGCGAGGAACTCGGCCTGCGCCTCGTCCCAGTTTCGCCCGACGCCGACCTCGGCGAGCAGCGGCACCTTCAGTTCGGCGACGCCGGCCATGATGCGCGGCACTTCGGCGCGCGCCCATTCGAGCTCGGCTTCGGGCACTTCGAGCACGAGTTCGTCGTGCACCTGCATGATCATCTTCGTCGCGCGGCGCTCGGCGTCCAGCGTGCCTTGCACCGCGATCATCGCGAGCTTGATGAGATCGGCCGCCGTTCCCTGCATCGGCGCGTTGATCGCCTGGCGCTCGGCGCCGGCGCGGCGCGGGCCGCTGCCGCCGGTGATCTCGGGCAGAACGATGCGGCGGCCGAACATCGTCTCGACATAGCCGCGTTCGGCGGCGCGCGCCTTGGTTTCGTCCATGTAGCGCTTGACGCCGGCAAAGCGCGCGAAATAGCGGTCGATGTAGTCGCGCGCCGCCTTCTGCTCGATACCGAGGTTCGTCGCCAGGCCGAACGCGCCCATGCCGTAGATCAGGCCGAAGTTGATGACCTTCGCGTAGCGCCGCTGCTCGCTCGTGACCTCGGCGACCGGCGTGCCGAAGACCTCGCTCGCCGGCGCGCGGTGCACGTCGAGGCCCTCGGCGAAGGCGCGCAACAGGCCGTCGTCGCCGCTGATGTGGGCCATGATGCGCAGTTCGATCTGCGAGTAGTCGGCGCTGACGATGAAGTGGCCCGGCGGCGCGATGAAGGCCTCGCGCACGCGCCGGCCCTCGGGGGTGCGGATCGGGATGTTCTGCAGGTTCGGATCGTTGCTCGCGAGGCGCCCGGTCACCGCCACCGCCTGCGCATAGTTGGTGTGCACGCGCCCCGTCGCCGGGTTCACCATCAGTGGCAGCTTGTCGGTGTAGGTGCCCTTCAGCTTCGACAGGCCGCGGTGCTCGAGCAGTTTGGCCGGCAGCGGAAAGTCGGCCGCAAGCTTCTCCAGCACCTCCTCGTCGGTCGACGGCGCGCCGCTCGCCGTCTTGCGCCCGACCGGCAGCCCGAGCTTGCCGAACAGGATCTCGCCGATCTGCTTCGGGCTGCCGAGGTTGAACGGCTGGCCGGCGAGCGCATGCGCCTC
>CAZVNC010000062.1:5258-9237 GCA_964628305.1 uncultured Ideonella sp. | reverse complement strand
CGTCGCTGCCCAGGCCGCTGGGCAGCGGCGTCGGGTAGCGCCCGGTGCGGAAGTAGACGTCGATGAAGTTCACCGCGACATAGCGGTGGCGCACGCGCGCCTGGCCGGGACCGGGCGCGCCGACCTCGACGGTCTCGAGCTCCAGCACCTCGGGGCCGCCGAGGCGATGGAAGCGGATGGCTCTGGACATGAATCTCTCCTGCATGAGTGGCGGACCGGACGCGGCTCAGGCCGCGGCGCGTGCCGCCGCCAACTCGGCGATGAAAGCCTCGGCGCTCGGCCACTCGCCGTAGCCCGAGGCCGGGTTCAGGTGGCCGACCGCGCCGAGGTCGACGCGCTCGCTGCCCCAGGCCTGCGCCAGTTCGGCGACGCGGTCGTGGTCACCCAGCGGGTCGTTGCTGCTCGCGGCGACGATGCTGCGAAACGGCAGCCGCGCGCGCGGCACCGGCAGCCAGCCGCCGGCGCGCAACTGCTCGAGCGTCGGGTAACCCTCGGGCATAGGCCGCTCGAAGTCGGCCGGCGCGGCGAGCAGCGCGCCGCGTGCGCGGCGGCGCGAACGCTGCGCCCAATGCGCGACCATGATGCAGCCGGCGCTGTGCGCGACGATCACGAACGGCCCGGCGATCGCGCGCACCGCGTCGTCGATCGCGGCGGCGCGCGCCGCGCAGCGCAGATCCTCGCGCCCGGACGGCATCAGCGCGACGACCGGCCTGCCCTGCGCGCGCAGCCGCGCTTCGAGCAGCGTCTGACAGTGCTGCGCGACCGCGTCGCGCAGGCCGGGGACGATCAGCACCGTGGCGTCGTTCATCGTCGTGTCTGGCGCTTCGGTCATGACGCAGCCTGTCGATGCTGGTGTCGCGTCGCTGGTCTCAGGCCGCCTTGCGCAGGAAGCCCTGCTGGCGACCCTTGGCGTTCGGCGCGAAGCCGTTGGCAGCCAGCGTCTCCTCGACGCTGTCGTAGAAGACGCCGATCTTGCAGATCTCGCGCGCCTCCTTAGCCGAAGCGATCTCGCGGCCGAACTCGCGCGAGATGCGCACCAGTTGCTCGATCTGCTTCACGGTGCTCATCTTCTCGGTGCGCGACTGGTTCCACAGGTTGTCCTCGATGCCGCAGCGCACATGCAGGCCCATCGCGATGCCGATCATGTTGATCGGCAGCACGTTGCGCATGCTGCTCTCGACCGTCAGCATCGCACCGTCGGGGATCGCGCGCACGAAGTTGGCGAGGTTGTAGATGTTCGGCGCGTCCATGCCGCCGCTGATCGCGACCCAGTTCATCACCAGCGGGCCCTTGTAGACGCCGCGCCGGATCAGCCGCTCGACGGTCTCGTAGCTGTTGATGTTGTAGAACTGGAACGCGCTCTGGATGCCGGCCTTGTTGAGGCGCCGGATGTGCTCCTCGAACCAGGCGGGGTTCGACGGCACGATCATCTCGCTGTAGGCGCGCCGGCCCTCGGGTGTCGCGAGCGAGGTGCCCTCGATGTCGGCCTCCTCCATGTGCTCGAGCACGTTCATCTGCGTCGTGTTCACCGTCACCGTCACCTGATCGGGCTTGGGGTCGAGCTCGGCGAGCATGTGACGGGTGTCGTCGGACAGCCACTTCGCCACCTCGCCCTCGCCTTCCGGCGCGAAGCTGATCGAGCCGCCGACCTGGATCACCATGTCGGGCGCGGCCTTGCGCACACCGGCGATCAGCTCGTTGAACTTCGAGAGGCGCTTGCTGCCCTTGCCGTCGAGTTCGCGCACGTGCAGGTGCAGCACGGTGGCGCCGGCGTTGTAGCAATCGACCGCCTTTTGCACCTGCTCCTCCATCGTCACCGCGATGTCCTCGGGGAAGTCCGACGGAATCCATTCGGGGCCGTAGGGCGCGGCGGTGATGACGAGCTTGTCCTGGTTCTCGGTGAAGAGGTGGCCGTCGAGGAGGTTCATGGCAGTTCCTTGTGCAATGGGGTGAACGGAGTCGGGTGGGCTCAGAACGGGGTGTCGCCGATGATCCCGGCGCGTTCCATCTTGCGGTGGCAGGGCGGGTAGTCCATCACCGCGTAGTGCTGGGTCGAGCGGTTGTCCCACATCGCCATCGAGTTCGGCCGCCAGCGAAAGCGAACCTGGTACTCGGGAATCGCGGCCTGGCTGATCAGATAGCGCAGCAGGTCCGAGCCGCCGTGCGTGTAATCCTGGCCGACGCGCACGTGCTCGGGGGTGTGGAAGTTGGTGAAGTGGGTCGTGAAGGCGTTGACGAACAGCACCTTCTCGCCGGTTTCGGGATGCGTGCGCACCACCGGATGCTCGGCGTCGGGGAACTGGCGTTGCAGCGCAAAGCGCTTCTCGGTCGGCATCGCCGCACCGAAGCTGGACTCGATCGAGTGGCGCGCGCGCAGGCTGGCGATCTGCGTCTTGATGTACTCGGGCAGCTTCTCGTAGGCGAGAGCCATGTTGGCCCACATCGTGTCGCCGCCGACTGGCGGGCACTCGACACAGCGCAGCACGGCGCCCATCTGCGGGCGCTCGCGCCAGGTGGCATCGGCGTGCCAGCTGTTCTCGTAGCGGTCGTTAGGCTGGTCGGGGCTCTTGTAGATGCGCACCAGGCCGGGGTGATCCGGGTCGCTGCCGGCGACCGGGTGGTCTTCGAGTTCGCCGAAGTGGCACGCGAACGCGACATGCTCGGCGCGCGTGATGTCCTGGTCGCGAAAGAACAGCACGCGGTGCTCGAGCAGCAGCGCGCGGATCTCGGCGATCAGCGCCGGGTCGCGCGACGCGACGCCGAGGTCGACGTTCGAGAGTTGCGCGCCGATCGCACAGGTGAGTTGCTCGACCTTGATCGAATCGGCGAGCGAGCCGGCGCGCACGACGGCCGGTGCTTGCGGGACGGAGGTGTTCATGAGGCTGTCTCCTGCTGGGGCTGCGCGGCCCGATGGCCGCTTTCGATGGCAGGAATTCTTGATCGAGAAGGCCTCTGCGGCCCCCCCAACGTAGAGGGGGGAGGCGAGAGGCGCAGGCGCGGCGGGTGCTGCGGGGTTGCTTGCGGCGCAGGCCTGAGCTTGGGCGGCATTGCAGCGAACTCATACGCTCGGGCATCAGCCGGCATCCACGCTGGCGGAGTGGACGACGGCAATAGACGGACACCGGCCGCTCGTCCAGTCCCTGGCCACTGGCGCTCCCGACCATCCGGGGGACCCGGATGCAAGCAAGGCAGCATCATGCATGCATTGATGGCAACAGGATGGGGACGAAGATGGCGATGCTGACAGTGCGCAACCTTCCCGAAAAGGTGCACCGGGCGCTGCGCGGGCGGGCCGCCTGACACGGCCGCAGCATGGAGGCCGAGGTGCGCCAGATTCTGGAGTCCGCCATCAACCCGCAGGGGCGGGTGAAGCTGGGCTCGCTGCTGGCCGACATGGGCCGGCGGGCCAAGCTCAGTGATGAGGAGTTTGCCGTCTTCGAGCAGGTTCGCAGCAAGGCCCCCGCCAGCCCGGCGAGCTTCGAATGTTCCGCTCGACACCAACGTGGTGTCAAAGCCGCTGCACCCGGCGCCCGACGCCCGCGTGGCCGCGCGGATCGATGCCAAGCCACTGGAAACGCTGTTCCTCTCGGCCATCACGGGGCCGAACTGCGTGCCGGCGTGGCCCTGTTGCCCGCAGGCAAGCGCCGCTCAGGCTTGCAGGAAAGCCTCGAGATGCGGGTGCTGTCGCTGTTTGCCGGCCGCGTGCTGGCCTTCGATCTGGGCTGCACCCAGACCTACGTCGCGCTGGTCGCCAAGGCCCGGGCATCGGGGTTCGCCATCGCCAGTGCCTATGGCTACATCGCGGCCGTCTCCGTCGCCAACGGGCTGGCCGTCGCCACCCGAGACAGCGGCCCGTTCGAGGCCGCCGGGGCAGCGGGGATCAATCCGTGGCTGGGCTCACGGCGTGACCGCGGCCAAGGTGGAGCGCGTGGCTGCGGCGGCTTCCTGAGCCCGGCTCCTTCGAGGTTGGGCCGGTCGC
>CAZVNC010000062.1:0-5158 GCA_964628305.1 uncultured Ideonella sp. | reverse complement strand
GCGCGTGGCTGCGGCGGCTTCCTGAGCCCGGCTCCTTCGAGGTTGGGCCGGTCGCCGAGCGCCGGCTGCGCGTCGTCGAACCCAGATCCCTCGGCCTGAACAACGACCTCAGTGCGTCCGCCGGCGACTCGGTGAGCCCGACTCCGCCTCACCGTGGCGTGGCCCGCGGGCCACCGATCATTGCGGCCGCCATGGGGTGATCCGCGGTATCCAGCGCGGGACGGCGGCGCGAAACGCCGCGTACTCGCTCCCGAACGTCTGCGAGAGCGTGGGTTCTTCGTACACCACGACCTGGACGTGGAAGGCGAGCCACAACAGCGCGCCGTAGACGATGAGGCGCCATTCGGCCATCAGCAGCGCCTGACCCAGGATGATGGCGACGACCGCGACGAAGATCGGATTGCGCACATAGCGGTAGAGACCGGTCACCACGAGATTGCGGGGCGGCGCGATGGGCGCAGGGGTGCCGAGGCCCTGCAGCGCGAAACGCGCAAATGCATCGACGAGCCCAAGCACGCCGGCGACGATCATTGCCGCGCCGACGCCGCGCGTCAGCTCCAGAGCAAGGAACGGCGGCTGGAGCTGCCAACCCGTGATCAACCAGGGAACGAGCCCCGCCAATGTGCATGGGGCGATCAAGAAGAAAACCACCGAGCCGAGGACGGCAGTGGTTCGTTGCTCGGCGTTTCCCGACACTCTTCGCTGCGAGCTCATGTCAGCCTCCCTTCAAGACTTCCCGTCGTCATCCGGGCGATGACGCTGTCGAATCGTTTCCGCCAGCCCGATCGTCCAGCACACCGGGCAGCCGCGCATCGCCACCAGCGCCAGCAGTCCCGCCGACAACGAGGCGACAGGGTGCACGTGCTGCTGCTCGATCGCAAGGTAGAGCAAGGCAAACGCCACCGCACCGCGAATCAGATGACCCGTCAGGGTTTGCGTAGCGAACAAGCCAGAGGGGCTTCTTCCAAGGACCTGCTTCATTGCCTTTCTCCTCGCGACTCATCGCCTTGCAGGTACTCGCGCAGCAGCGCTCGGCCACGGTGAATGCGGCTCTTGCATGCTTCGCGCGTGATGTGCAAGTGATCGGCCGCCTCGGCGATGGTGAGCTGCTCCATGTCGCGCAGCAGGATCACCTCGCGGTACATGTCCGGCAGCGACTCCAGCGCACGGACGAGGTCGATACGCAGATCGTCCTTCGGAACCTGCGCAAAGTACTCAGCCTCGTGCCGCTGCGTCAGTTCTTCCGCACCGCGTATCAGCGCCAGCACAGGAAGCATGCACAGCCGGGTGACCACGCGGAAGATCCAGCCCGCCAGGGCCAGAGGGTCGCGCACATTGCCCAGCCGGCGGTACAGCACGATCAGGGCTTCCTGAACCACGTCCTCGATGGCCGTCGTGCGATGGCACTGGTGCCTTGCATAGCGGCGGATGTCGGGTTGCAGCTCGCGCAGCATCCTGTCCAGGGCGACCGGATCGCCGGCCTGGGCGGCGGCGAACAAGGCTGTATCGACCCGGATCACGGTGGACCTTCGAGCGGCTTGCGGCCGGCCATGGCACAGGCGGGGCAAAAGCCAATCAGCCCCGTCAGCGCCGTCAGCGCGCCACTTGCTGCAAGCACCAGGCCGAGCAGCGTAGTACCGATCTGCGTGAGCGAGCAGGCCACGATCAACGCACCGCCGATCATCCGCGCCCAGCTTTCCTTGGAACCCATGTTCTTGCGGTACAGCATCTCATCACCTCGATCTGCCCGATCACAGCGAGCATCGTAGGCAAGGAGGGACATTCGGTCTAAAAGGATTCATTCTTCAGCGCCCGATCGTCAAGTGCTCGGCGCGAAGCCCGCAGACGCCCGCCCGCGCGCCCAGCCGCAAGCCGCCGTCAGCCCGCTTCGAGCAAGCCCAGAATGCGCGCCCGCTGCACCACCTGTTTGCGAGAGCCGGCGTCGAGCTTGGCGAACAGGTTCTTCATGTGCCACTTGATCGTCGCCTCGCCGACCTGCATCGCAAGACCGATCTCCTTGTTCGACAGGTTGCGCGTCAGCAATTCCAATACCTCGCGCTCCTTGGGCGTCAGCGCCATGCTCGGCGGCAGGCGCTGGTGCTCCGCTTCGGCGGGCCGCGGCTGGGCGCGCATCGGCGCGGCCAGCGGTCCGGCGCTCGCGGTATCGCCCGGCGTGCCGAGCTGCTGGCGCGCCCAGTCGCCGAGCGCCGGGTGCGCGTCGTCGAAGACGCGCAGCAGTCCGTAGGTCTGCGCCAGCCCGGCGGCTTCGCGCAGCAAGTCGCCCGCGCGCTCGCCGCAGCGGTCGAGCGCAAAGGCGCGCAGGCCGAGCAACTCGATGTGCAGCCGGCCCTGCTTCCTCATCCGCGCATGCTCGGCGGCGCGCGTCAAGGGTTCGATCGCCTGGCGCCACTTCTGCGTCGCGATCGCCGCGTGAGCGAGCGCGACTTCGCGCAGCAGCTCTACGCTGTCGCGCCACAGCCGCCCCTGCGGCGCACCGGGGTCGGCGAGCAGCGCGTCGATGCGGGCGCACAACTCGCGGCAGGTCTCGGCCCGAAAGCGCCGCGCGTGCAGCCGCACCTGGTCGGCGAGGCTCGCGATGCACAGCCGCGGCAGGCGCCGCGCCACGCCGACCGCGTGCATCGAGGCAAGCAACTCGAGCGCGCGGTTCTCGGCGCTCTGCGCCGCCGCGGCGCGCGCCGCGGTGCGGTAGCCGAGCAGCACCGCCTCGGGCATGCCGCTGCGCTCGAGCACGTCGAGCCGATTGGCGATCAGCGCGGTCGCCTCGGCCGGCTGATCGCGCTCCCACAGCGCCGCGGCGAGCAGCGCGCCAAGCATCGTCGCGAAGGCGCTGCGCCGGCCCAGCTCGGCCTCGGCCTGCGCGAGCGCCGGGCGCAGCTGCTTCTCGGCGAGCATGACCTGCCCTTCCCACAGGTAGCACAGGCCGACGATCAGGTCGCCCCAGCGGGCGACATAGGCGAGTGCGCGCTGCGCGGCGTCGGGCTGCGCCTGCTGCATGCGCAGCCGCGCCAGCGCCGGCTCGCCTTCGATCAGCCTGCGAAAGGCCGAGCGGTTGGCGTGGATCTTCAGCATCAGCGGGTCGCGCAGCGGCGGATCGTGCGCCCACGGGTCGTGCAGCGCGGCGAAGCGGTCGGGGTCGTCGGCGAAGACGGCCGCGGCGCTGAGGATCAACGCGCACTCGCAGTGCAGCGGCGCATCGACCTGCGGCCGCGCGAGGATGCGCTCGACCAGACGGCCGGCCTCGTCGTGGCGCTCGCTCAGCGCGAGCGACCAGGCCGCGGCGAGCAGCAGGCGCGGGCGCTGGTCGAGTTCCTCGGGCGGCAACCGCGCCAGCCATTCGAGCGCATGGCCGTGGTGGCCGCGCGTCATCACCGATTCGTAGAGGCTGCGCTCGGCGAGTTCATACGCGCGGTCGCGCTGTCCGGCGGCGAGCGCATGGCCGGCGGCGTCCTCGAGCAAGCCGTCGGCTGCGAGCCAGTCGGCGGCGCGCGCATGCAAGGCGGCGCGTTCGTCGGCGGGCAGCGCGTCGAAGCGCTCGCGAAGCAGGTCGCGCGCCAGGCTGTGCATGCGCAGCCAGTCATTGCCTTCCGCGGCGACGAAGACCGGCGTGTCGCGCGCCAGCCGCGCGAGCTGCTCGGCGGCGTCATCGCGGCCGGCGACCGCGACGCACAGCGCCGGGTGCAGCAGTTCGAGCATCGCGATGCGGGTCAGGAAAGCGACGTCCGCCGCATCGAGGTTGGCGAGCAGCAGGTCGACGAAGTGCTCGCGCAGCGCGCCGCCCTGCGCCCCCGGCGTGAGCGCCGCGACGCGCGCGTCGCCGCCGCTGCCGATCGCCGAGAGCGCCAGCTGCAGCCCGAGCGGCCAGCCTTCGGCGAGCTCGTGCAGCCGCGCGGCAGCGTCGTCGTCGATACGCGCGCCGAGGCGCTTGCGCGCCAGCTCGAGCGTCTCGTCGAGCCGCAGGCGCAGCGTCTCCTGCCCGAGCAGCGTGCAGTGACCGTAGTCGATCAGGTCGTCGATCGCGAGCCGGCAGTCACTGCGCGCGGCGAGCACGACGCGCAGATTGGGCGGCGCGTTGTGCAGCAGGTAGGCGAGCAGTTCACGCGTGTCTTCGGGCAGTTGCTCGACCTCGTCGACGAACAGCACCACGTCGAGCGCGGTCTGCGCGAGTTCGGCGAGCCACAGCGTCACGCCCTCGATGCCGTCGGGCGGTGGTGATTCGAGCAGCGTGTCGCCGAAGCCCGGACGCGCAGCGCCGCTGCGCACCGCAAGCGCGAGCGCCTGCACGAAGCGCTTCGGGCTGTCCTGTTCCTGCGCCTGGACCCAGGCGACGACGGCGCCGCGCGCCAGGTGTTCGAGCCGCCACTGCGCGAGCAGCGAGGTCTTGCCGAAACCGGCCGGCGCCTGCACCAGCACCACGGGCTGGTCGGCGAGCCGCGCATCGGCAGCGAACAGGCGCGACCGCGTCAGCAGGTGGCGCGGCACGCGCGGCGGCATCACCTTGAGCAGCAGGTCGTCGTTCGGGTTCATCGCCGGGCTGTTGGGATCAGGCAGCAATCGTAAGCGCGTGTCGGTTGCTCGCGACAGCGGGCGATCCCCCCCTTCGCGAGTAGGCCGCCGCCGCGCCGCGGCCTCTAGATTCGCCGCATCGATCGTTCACCCCTCCTCAACCTTTACGGAGCATCGCCATGTATCGCCACCTGCTGGTACCCATCGACGACAGCGATCTGTCGATCGGCGTCGTCGGCAATGCCGTCGGCCTGGCCCGCGCCGTCGGTGCGCGCATCACCTTCTTTCACGCCGTCGCCGACCCGGCGCGCTCGGTGGCGAGCGACGCCGAGCTGCTGCGCCTGACCGCGCACGACGACTACGACTACGCCTACACCGGCAAGGCGCACGAGCTGCTCGCCAAGGCCGAGGCCGCGGCGCACGCGCTCGGCGTGTCCTGCAGTTCGCTGCAGCGCCCGGGCGACAAGCCGGCGGCAGCGATCATCGACGCGGCACGCGACTGCGGCTGCGACCTGATCTTCATGGCCTCGCACGGCCACCGCGGCCGGCTCGGCATGGCGCTCTCGTCCGAGACGCTCGCGGTGCTGATGAACGCCGGACTACCGGTGCTGGTGTCGGCCACCGGCGATCCGAA
>CAZVNC010000061.1:0-9273 GCA_964628305.1 uncultured Ideonella sp. | reverse complement strand
CGCTCACCAGATCCTGAACGCCGGACATCTTGCAGGAGAGCACGATGCGCTCGCCGGACAGGCCGAGCGACTCGGCGAAGCGCGCCGATTCGATCGCCGAGGCGATGATCGCGCGGTACATCACCTGCTGCGGCGGATGCGGCACGGCGCGCCGGCCGTTCTCGTCCATCATCCGGGCGAGCAGTTCCTGATCCAGGCTGCCCCAGTTGACGCCGATCCGCACCGCCTTGTCGAGTCTCGCCGCGAGCTCGACCATCTGGGCGAACTGGCGATCGTGCTTGTCGCCCTTGCCGACGTTGCCCGGGTTGATGCGGTACTTGCTGAGCGCTTCGGCGCATGCCGGATGCTCGGCGAGCAGCCGGTGGCCGTTGTAGTGAAAGTCGCCGACGAGCGGAACGTGAATGCCCATCCGGTCGAGTTGCTCGCGGATATGGGGCACGGCCGCCGCCGCCTCGGGCGTGTTGACCGTGATGCGCACGAGTTCGGAGCCGGCGACGGCCAGTTCCTTGACCTGGATCGCGGTGCCGATCGCGTCCGCGGTGTCGGTGTTCGTCATCGACTGCACGCGCACCGGCGCATCGCCGCCGATCGTCACCGCATGGTCGCGCCAACGCACCAGAACCTGGCGCGAGCGGCGCGCCGCAGGCGCGGCGGGCTCGATGAAGTCGTCGCTGTCCATGCGCATTGCCTATTCGAGTTGGAGGCGCGCGACGTTGTCGCGTGTCGCGGCCTTCAGATCGACCGCCTGGCCGCGAAAGCGCAACTGCGTCGCGACCGCGTTTCCGATCGTGACGCGAAACGGCGGCGTGCCGTCGAGCCCGACGAACTCGCCCGGCTCGAGCCTGCGCTGCATCAGCACTGCACCGCTCGCGTCGACCACCCCGATCCAGGATTCGCCGCTCACCTTGAACTCGAGCAGACTCGCCGCCGGGGCGTCCGATGCATCCGCCGCGGCTGGCGCCGAGGCGGCAGCGGTCGCGGCGACAGCGACCGGCTCCGTACCGATCGCAGGCGCCGCCGGCGCCGTCTCGTTCGCGCCCACGATCGGCGCGGACGCCGAGGCATCGGCCGGCGCGGACGCCGCCGCTGCCAACTCGGCCGGCGCGGACGCCGCCTGATCCGCCGGGCGCGTCTGCACGATCCACTGCTGGGGCATGAGGTAGATGAACCCGGCCGCGATCAGGATCAGCAAGGGCAGCCAGATCGCCGGCCGGCGCAGGAAGCTGGCGTCGGACGGCAGCACGCGGCCGGGGCGGTCGCGAAAGGTCGTGTTCAACCCCTGGTGAACCTTGTCCAGCCCCTGCCCGCCCAGATCGGGCATCTGCGCGAGCACCGGGGCTGGGTCGATCTTCAACGCGCGGCAGACTGTCTTCGCGAGCGCGCGCGCGAAGGCGGTATCGGGCAGCGCGTCGAGGCGGTCTTCCTCGAGCGCCTCGAGCTTCTTCTGCGGCACCTTGATCGCGGCTGCCAGCGCCGCGACATGCATGCTCTGAGCCTGGCGCGCTGCCCGCAGCATCGACCCCGCGCTCGAGCGGGCATCGGGCTGCGCCCGGGCAGCGTCCGCCCCGACCGGCGGCTCAGCCATCGAATCTGCCTTGCTCGAACTCGGCCGCTTCGCGCGACTTCGGGAACTTGCCGCGCAACTGCTGTCCGAGATCGTCGGCCGCCTGCCGATTGCCGGCGCGGTACTCGATGCGGGACGCGAGCCACAGCGATTGAGGGCTGATCTGCAGCGGATCGTCGTTCACCCGCTTGACGTAAAAGCGCGCGCGGTCATAGGCCCCGCGCTGGTAGAGGATGTCAGCGTAGTTGAGGGCGATGCCGGCGCTCGCGGGATCGAGCGCGAAGGCGCGCTTGAGGGTGGCTTCGGCGGCATCGAGCTTGCCGGCGCGCGCCTGGCACACGCCCTGCGTCAGCAGCGTGCGGCTCGCGTCGCGATACTGCGGCGTGGCAAGCGCCTGCTCGAAGAGGGCGTCGGCCTGGTCGTAGCGATTCATCAGGCACTGGAACCAGCCATAGTTCTGCATCACGTCGGCGCTGCGCGGGCTCAACTGCAGCGCGTACCTGAAGCTCTCGTCGGCCATGCCGTCGTCGCCCATCGCGGCGTAGATCAGGCCGCGCAGGTTGTAGGCCTCGAAGTTGTTCGGCTGCAAGGCGAGCGTCTGCTTCACTTCGTCGAGCGCAGTCGCGTACTGGCCGCTCGCGAAGTACGCGCTCGCCAGTTCGAGACGTGTCGCGGCGCGCCGCGAAGCCTCCGTCTGGTCCGACGCGGTCGGGATGTCCTTGCCGGGAGCGCTGCCGTTTGGCGTCGCGCAGCCGCCGACGAGGACGGCCGCGAGGACGCCCGCAAGGCCACGCACGAAGGGCTGAGTCATGCACTCTCCTTGGCACTCGCCGGCGACGCGAAACGTTGGACATGGATGCCTTGCGCACGCCGCGCCGCGCGCTCGCGCACATGGGTGCGGTCCTGCACCTCGCCGGCCAGCTGACCACAGGCGGCGGCGATGTCGTCGCCCCGCGTGCGGCGCACCGTGGTGACGATGCCCGCCGCGCGCAGCACCTCGGCGAAGGCGAGCACCCGGTCGCGCGGTGAGCAGTGCAGGCCGGACTGCGGGAAGGGGTTGAACGGGATCAGATTGAACTTGCACGCGATGCGCGTGTCGGCCCGCTCGCTGACGAGTGCGGCCAGCGCGTGGGCCTGCTCGAGGCTGTCGTTCACGCCGTCGAGCATGCAGTACTCGAAGGTGATGAAGTCGCGCGGCGCCGCCTCGAGATAGCTGCGGCAGGCTGCGATCAGTGCGGCGATCGGGTACTTGCGGTTGAGCGGCACGAGTTCGTCGCGCAGCGCGTCGTTCGGCGCATGCAGCGACACCGCGAGCGCGACCGGGCAATCGTCGCGCAGGCGCTCGATCATCGGCACCACGCCCGAGGTCGAGACCGTCACGCGCCGGCGCGACAGGCCGTAGCCGTGGTCGCTCAGCATCACGCGCAACGCCGGGACGAGCGCGGCATAGTTCTGCAGCGGTTCGCCCATGCCCATCATCACGACGTTGCTGATGACGCGGTCCCCGGCGCCGACCGCGAGCCCGCGCGCCCGCAGCACACGTTCGGCATGCCAGAGCTGGGCGACGATCTCGCCGGTCGTCAGGTTGCGGCTGAAGCCTTGATGGCCGGTCGCGCAGAACGAGCAGGCCATCGCGCAGCCCGCCTGCGACGAGATGCACAGCGTCGCGCGATCGGTCTCCGGAATGAACACGGTCTCGATCGCGTTGCCTGCGCCGACGTCGAACAGCCACTTGACCGTGCCGTCCGCCGAGGTCTGCTCCGAGACGACCGCAAGCGGGCGCACCTCGGCGACCTGCGCGAGCTTGGCGCGCAGCGACTTTGCGAGGTCGCTCATGGCGTCGAAATCGGCGACGCCGCGCTGGTGGATCCACTGGAACAACTGCGTCGCGCGAAAGCGCCTCTCGCCCAGCCGCTCGCAGAAAACGCCGAGCGCTTCGAGGTCGTGGTCGAGCAGGTTGACAAGCGTCATCGCGAGAGCGAGCTCCGGTGCGGTCAGCGGCTGTGGATCGCCATCGCCGGGAAGAAGAATGCGATCTCGACCGCCGCCGTCTCCGGCGCGTCCGAGCCGTGCACCGCATTGGCGTCGATGCTGTCGGCGAAGTCGGCGCGGATCGTTCCCTTGTCGGCCTTCTTCGGATCGGTGGCGCCCATCAGTTCGCGGTTCCTGGCGATGGCGTTCTCGCCTTCGAGCACCTGGATCATCACCGGGCCGGAGATCATGAACGCGACGAGGTCGTTGAAGAAGGGACGGGCCTTGTGCACCGCGTAGAAGGCCTCGGCCTCGGGGCGCGAAAGCTGCGCCATGCGCGCGGCGACGATTCTCAGGCCACCGCCCTCGAAGCGGGCGTAGATCTGGCCGATCACGTTCTTCGCCACGGCGTCTGGCTTGATGATCGAAAGGGTGCGTTCGAGCGACATGAAAAAACTCCGGAAAACCCGTCTGGGCAAAGCTTTGAATTGTAGCCGGCGGCCTGTAGACGCTGGTCGCTGCCGCCGGCTCGGGAAAGGCCTTGCCACGGGCGATCACCCGGCATTTCAGCGCCCGCGCTTCCCGCCCTTGCCGCCACTGCGTTGGCCGCCGCGCTGCCCGCCGCCGCCGCCACCGCCGCCACTTCGGCCGGACTTGCGATGAAACGCATCGGCGCCGATGAAACCCAGAGAGGTCTGCAACGGGTCGGGCTCCTTCGGTCCGCCGCCGCGCTTGGGCGCCGCCTCCGGCGCGCTGCCGCCGGCGCCGAAACCGCCGCCGCCATGCGCCATCGTGCGCCCGCTGAACGGAGAACGCTGGTTCTTCGCGAATCGGCGGTCGAAGGTCTGCTCGAGCGGATTGGGGATCCGCATCGGATCGAAGTCGAGATCCTCATCGCCGTCGACCCCGCCGCGATCCACTGGCACGGCGTCCTGCACCTGGGCGCCGTCGCGCCGCGGGCCACGATCGTTGCGATTGCCGCGGTCGTTGGGTCGCGCTCCGCGATCGCCGCGATCACCGCCCTGCGGCCCACGTCCAGCGCGCTGTGCGTTGTCGTTGGCTACCTGCCCGGGGCGTGCGCCCCCCGCGAGTTGGCGGATCCGCCGCACGTCGTCCGAGCCCAGATCGACCCATACGCCACGCTTCAGACCGCGCGGCAGCACCACGTTGCCGTAGCGGATGCGGATCAATCGGCTGACCGTCAGACCGACGCTGTCGAACAGCTTGCGCACCTCGCGGTTGCGGCCTTCGGCGATGACGACGCGATACCAACGGTTCGCGCCTTCACCGCCGCCGTCCTCGATCGATTTGAAGTTCGCCGTCTGGCCGTCGACCGTCACGCCCTGGAGCAGCTTCTCCCGCGCCTGCGCGTCGAGCGCACCGAGCACGCGCACCGCGTATTCGCGCTCGACGCCGAAGCGCGGGTGCATCAGTTGATTCGCGAGTTCGCCGGAATTGGTGAACAGCAGCAGGCCTTCGGTGTTGATGTCGAGCCGGCCGACCGACTGCCACTTGCCGTGCTGCAGCCGCGGCAGATTGCGAAACACCGTCGGCCGCTGCTGCGGATCGTCGTGCGTGACGACTTCGCCGACCGGCTTGTGGTAGGCGACGACGCGCGCCGGCGGCGGTGCGATGCGGTACTTGATCGGGCGGCCGTTGACCTCGATGCGGTCGCCCCAGGAGATGCGCTGGCCGGTGTGCGCCGGTTCGCCGTTCACGGTGACACGGCCGTCGGCGATCAGCTCTTCCATGTCGCGGCGCGACCCGACGCCCGCTTGGCCGAGCACTTTCTGCAGCTTCGGTGCATCCGGTTCGGGCGCCAGCACGCGCTTCGCGGCGCCACCCTCGGCAGCCGCGTCGGCTTCGAGTGCTGCGCCAGCTTCGGTTGGCGCATCGTTCGACGCATCTGCCGTCGCAATCTCGGTTGCCGCATCAACCGCCGCAGCATCCTCGGCATCGAAGTCGCCCGACACGACCTGCGCGAACAAGGTGCCGAGTTGCTCGGCGGTCTGCGCCGACACCGGTTCGGCCTGCGGTGTCGTGCCCTCGGCGGCGCGATTGGCGCGCTGGCGCTCGCGACGATTGCGTCGGCGGCTGCGCTCAGGGCGTTCGTCGATGGCCACCGAGTCCGGCGCTTGCAGTGCGCCATTCGCCTGCGGATCCTGCTCGCCCTGCGCCGGCTGCACGGCCGGTTCGGCGTCGGTCGGCGTCGCGCTCGTGCGCTGCGCGCTGTCAATGTTCTCAGGCGTTTGCGCCGTGATCTCGGCGGCCGGCGGCTGGGCGGCCGCCGCGATCGGGCTCGGCTCGGCGCTGGCTTGCGCCGCATCCGCCGCCGGTGCGGCTGCGCGGCGCTTGCGCACCGCCTTGGCCGGCGCCGCCGGCGGCGCAGCCTCGAAAGCGGTCTCGAGCGATTGCGGCACCACGCCTTCCTCGCCACTCACGGCGACCGTTCGACGGCGTCGCACCGGCTTGGGCTGCACCGGGTCGGCAGCCTCGGTTTCGGGCGACAGCGGATCGATCGATGTGTTCATGCTTGCGGTTCCATGGATGCGGTGTTCTCGGCGGCGGAGGTGGAGTCGGAGGGAGTGTTCGCTGCGGAGGCCGATGTCGGATCGGCGGCAATTGCTTCGCCTTCTGCTTCGGCGGTTTGCTCATCGAGCCCGAGTTGCGCCTGAAGCGGTTTCTGCGCGCCCGTCACCCGCTCGGCGAGCATCTGCGGATCGGCGCCCGGATCGTCGAGGAGCGGGAGCTGATCGAGGCTCGCAAGCCCCAGATCGTCGAGGAACTGTGGCGTCGTCGCGTACAGCGCCGGGCGGCCGGGCGCTTCGCGATAGCCGATCGCCTCGATCCAGCCGCGATCCTCGAGCTGCTTCACGATCTGCGTGCTGACGGTCACGCCACGCACGTCCTCGATGTCGCCGCGCGTCACCGGTTGGCGGTAGGCGATGATCGCAAGCGTCTCCATCGCCGCGCGCGAATAGCGCGGCGGCTTCTCGGGGGTGAGCCGATCGAGGTATTCGCGCAGTTCGGGCCGGCTCTGGAAGCGCCAGCCGCTCGCGAGCCGGGCGAGTTCGACGCCGCGCCCCTCCCAGTCGCGCATCAGCTCATCGAGCAGCGCGCGCAGGGTGTCGGGCCCGATCTCGTCGGCGAACAGCGCACGCATGTCGCGCAGCGGCATCGGCTGCTGGGCGCAGATGAGGGCGGCCTCGAGGACGCGCTTCGCATCCTGTGTGTTCATGGTCTGTCTTGACTGTCTTCGTCCGGGTAGCGCCGGCTCGCTTCGGGTCGGCCCGCGTCGGGGCTGTTTCGGGTCGTGCGCGGCGTCCTGCAGAACGAGCCACCGCGGCGCATCGGCCTGCTGTCGGTTCATCGAACCGGGTCTGGTTCAGCCGCTTTGCGCGCGGCTGCCCGCTTCTTCGCGCCTGCCCTCGTGGGCCGCAGGCGCCGTCGCTCGCGCGGACTTGCTGACCTTCGAAGCGCGATGCCATCGCGACTTCGTCCCGGCCATGCCACGGGAGGACTTTCGCATATTGTAGCCAAGCCTCGCGCGGCGCGACCCGCGGCGCACAAGCTTGATTCAACCAGTTGCATCCGCGACACGCCGCCAGGCCCGCTTCATGTCGGCCGGCAGCGGAGCATCGAACTCGAGCGGCGCGCCGCTGCGCGGATGCGCCAGCGCCAGCCGCGCCGCATGCAGCGCCTGACGCGTCATGCCGAGCGCCGCAACGCCGCCATAGAGTTCATCGGCCACCAGCGGATGGCCGCGCGAGGCGAGATGGACGCGAATCTGGTGCGTGCGCCCGGTGTGCAGCGTGCAGCGCAGCGCGCTGAACGGCCCGCCGTCAACCTGCGCCATCGCCAGACGCTCGACATCGGTCTGAGCTGAGCGGCCCGAGGCGACGACCGCCATCCGCACCCGAGACCGGGGGTCCCGCGCGAGCGGCGCGTCGATCCGCGTTGCGCCTTCGGGCCAAGCGCCGTGCGCGATCGCGAGGTAGCTGCGGTGCACCTCGCGCGCGGCGATCGCGCGGGTGAGCGCGGTCACCGCGGCGAGCGTCTTGCCGACCACCATCAGTCCCGAAGTGTCCTTGTCGAGCCGGTGCACGATGCCGGCGCGCGGGAGCGCCGCCGCCGCCGAATCGCGCGCCAGCAGGCCGTTCAGCAGGGTGCCCTGCCAGTTGCCGGCCGCCGGGTGGACGACCAGTCCGGCCGGCTTGTCGATGACGAGCAGATCGCCGTCCTCGTACACGACCGACAACGCAACAGCCTCGGGCCGGAAGGCGAGGCTCTCGGCCGTCGGCACCAGTTCGACGGCCAGCTTCTGCCCCGCACTGACCTTGCGCGATGCGCGGTCGGCGATCCTATCGTCGAGCCGCACATGACCTTGCGCGATCAAAGTCTGCAGGTGATTGCGCGAGAACTCGGGCGCCAGCGCGACGATCGCCAGATCGAGCCGCAAGCCATGTTGCGACGCATCGACGACGGCCTCGCGCTGCTCCGGCGCCTCATCCCACGGACCCGCGTCGGCGCCCGATTCGCCGTCGTCCGCGACCGGCACCGACGCTGTGGCGGGCAGGCCGCGCACGCTGTCGGGTGGGGGTCGAACCATATAATCGGCGCCTTCTTCGTACTGGATGCGCGCTGCAAAGGCAGCGCCCGCGCAGCTCATGACTTCGACTCCGGCATCGCGCCGCCGACAGCCACTGCCCATGACGCTGCTGCTTGCGCTTGTGCTGCCGCTGATGCTGATCGGCTGCTCGTCGACGCCGACCGAGACCGAAGCGAACCAGAGCGTCGAGAAATTGTATGCACAGGCGAAGGATGAAGCCTCGCTCGGCAACTACGACAAGGCGGCCAAGCTCTTCGAGAAGCTAGAGGGCCGCGCCGCTGGCACCCTGGTCGGCCAGCAGGCGCAACTCGAACGCGCCTGGGCGCTTTACCGCGGTGGCGAAAAGGCCGAAGCGCTGACCGCGATCAACCGCTACATCAAGAACAACCCGAGCAGCCCGGCGCTCGACTACGCCTACTACCTGCGCGGCCTGATCAACTTCAATGACAACCTCGGCTTCCTGAGCAACCTCGCGTCGCAGGATCTGTCCGAGCGCGATCAACAGTCGTCGCGCGAGTCGTACCAGGCCTTCAGCCAGCTTGTCGATCGGTTTCCGGATTCGCCTTACGCGCCCGATGCGCAGTTGCGCATGACCTACATCGTCAACGCACTCGCGTCCCATGAGGTTCATGTCGCGCGCTACTACTTCCGGCGCGGCGCCTATGTCGCGGCGGCGAGCCGCGCGCAGGCGACGGTGCAGGACTTCCGGCAGTCGCCGTCGGTCGAAGAGGCGCTCTACCTGATGGCCGCGAGCTACGAAAAGCTCGGCCTGACCACGCTGCAGGCCGACGCCGAACGGGTGCTCAAGCAGAACTTCCCGGACAGCCGATTCATCGAAGGCGGTCTCGGGCGGCGACAGTCGGCGTGGTGGCACTTCTGGTGATTCGCGTCGCGCCGCGGCTGGCTCGAGCTCACCGCCGCAGTTGCCCAAGCCAGTCCAGCGCCTCGGCCTCGTTCGCGACGCGCGTCATCGGCGGCAGCGCTTCGCGCAGGCGGCGGCCGTAGTTCATGCCGGCCATGCGCGGGTCGCAGACGACGAGCAGGCCGCGGTCGGCTTCGCTGCGGATCAGGCGCCCGGCGCCCTGCTTGAGCGACACCGCCGCCTCGGCGATGAAATAGTCGGCGAAGG
>CAZVNC010000060.1:3274-9443 GCA_964628305.1 uncultured Ideonella sp. | reverse complement strand
CCGTCGGCATCGCGTCGTAGACGTCGACCTGCACGCCCGCTTGGGCGAGTGCCTGCGCGGCCATCAATCCGGCCGGTCCGGCGCCGACGACGGCAGCGGCAGGCGCCGCACCAGCGGCCTGGGGTGAGTCCGGGATCATCGATTCGCGCATACAGCCTGGGGGGCGATTGTCGCGGCTGGCGTGGCCGGCCCCGTGAAGTCCCGCATCCGGCCGGCGCCCGGCGCCCGCTATGCTCGCCCGGGCCAAGAACGACAACGAGGAGACGGCAGTGGGCGAATCGATCGATCTCGTGCGCCTGAACTTCAATCCGCAGGCGCAGCTCGGGTTGAACATCGTCCTCGCCCTCGTCATGTTCGGCATCGCGCTCGACCTGAGGGTGGCCGATTTCAAGGTCGCGCTGCGCACGCCCAAGGCGCTCGCGATCGGCCTCGTCAGCCACCACCTGCTGTTCCCGGCCTTCACCTTCGCGCTCGTGATGCTCGTGCGGCCGGCGCCGTCGATCGGCCTCGGGATGCTGCTCGTCGCGTCCTGCCCGGCGGGGCACATCTCGAACTTCTTCACCCACCGCGCGCGCGGCAACACCGAGTTGTCGGTCTCGATCAGCACGCTGTCGATGCTCGCTTCGATCGTGATGACGCCGCTCAACGTCGGCTTCTGGGCCGCGCAGGACGCCCAGATGGGCGCGCTTTTGCGCAGCTTCTCGCTCGACCCGCTGCACATGCTGGGCGACATCGCGATGCTGCTGGGTGTCCCGCTTGCCGCCGGGATGCTGATCGCCGCGCGGCTGCCGGCGTTCGCGAAGAAGGCCCACGGCCCGATGCGCGTGTTCTCGCTGCTCGTGCTGGTCGGCTTCGTCGTCGGCGCGCTGGCGCTGAACTGGGCGGTCTTTCGCGAGTACGCGCGCTTCGTCGTCTTCGTCGTGCTGATCCACACCGCGCTTGCGCGGGCCGGCGGCTTGGGTTTCGCGCGTGCCGCGGGGCTCGTCTAACGCGACCGCCTATCGGTCGCGTTCGAGACCGGCATCCAGAACTCGGGCCTGGGCCTCGTCCTCGTCTTCAACTTCTTCGACGGCCTGGGCGGCATGGCGATCGTCACCGCGTGGTGGGGCATCTGGCACATCGTCGCCGGGATGATTTTGTCGACCTACTGGATGCGGCGCCCGCCGCTGCCGGCGCGTGCCGCCGTGGCGGGGCAGGCATGACCGCAGCGGGCGGCGATGCGGCCCCGAACCCGCCTGCACGGCGCGTGCTCGTCACCGGCGGCGGCGGCTATCTCGGCCGCCAGGTCGTCGCCGCGCTGGCGGCCCGCTCGGGCGCCGATCCGCGCGCCTGCGTCGTCTCGCTCGACGTGCGCGATCTGCCCGGGCCCGAGCGCGTGGCGGGGGTTCGCTACGCGCGCGCCGACATCCGCGACCCCGGCCTCGTCGATTTGCTGCGTGCGAACGAGATCGACACCGTCGTCCACCTCGCGGCGATCGTCACGCCCGGCGGCAAGTCGAACCGCGAGTTCGAGTATCAGGTCGATGTCGAGGGCACGCGAAACGTGCTGCAGGCCTGCGTCGCGGCCGGGGTGCGCCATGTCGTCATCTCGTCGTCCGGCGCCGCGTACGGCTATCACGCCGACAACCCGGCGTGGATCGTCGAGACCGACGCGATCCGCGGCAACCACGAGTTCGCCTACGCGTGGCACAAGCGCCTCGTCGAGGAGATGCTCGCCGAGTACCGCCACAGCGCGCCGCAGCTTGCGCAGACCATCTTTCGCATCGGCACCATCCTCGGCGCGACAGTAGACAACCAGATCACCGCGCTGTTCGACAAGCCGCGGCCGCTCGCGATCGCCGGATCGGCGAGCCCGTTCGTCTTCATCTGGGACCAGGACGTGGTCGGCGCGATCCTGCACACGCTGGCCGGCGCCAGACCCGGCATCTACAAGATCGCCGCCGCGATGGGCAAGCACTGCCGCGTGTTGCCGGCCTGGCTGCTGCAGGCGGCGCTGGCGATCGGCAAGGCGCTGCGCGCAACGCGCTACGGCCCGGAGCAACTGCGCTTCCTGCGCTATCGCCCGGTGCTCGACAACCGGCGCCTGAAGGAAGAGTTCGGCTACCTGCCGCGCAAGACGTCGGCCGAGGTGTTCGCCTTCTGGTGGGCGGCGCGTCAGGCGCGAGGCCGGCCGTGAACGGCCGATCGCGAGCGGCGCCGCCGTGGCGCGCGGCGCAGAACACTTCGACGCCTTCGACCCTGCGGAGCAACAGTCTATGAAACGCGTCCCCTTCATCGCACCTGCGCTGCTCGGCGCCGCGGCGCTGGCCGTGGCCGGCACGGCGCTCGCGGCGACGCTTGCCGTCGTCGACGAAGCCGGCCGGCCGCTCGCGACCGTCAAGGCGCGCGAAGTCGCCGCCGCGCCGCGCAAGCTCGACACCTCCGACGGCGGCTACCCGGCACCCGGCAAGGCGAACAAGGTCGACCCCGAAGTCACGCGCTTCACCGACGAGAACGGCCGCGCCGCCTGGGCCGATCGCGGCGTTGCGGTGCGCTTGCTCGTTCGCAAGCCCGGCTACCGCGACGCGATTGTCGATGCCGCGCCCGGCCAGGCCGAGGTGCGGGCGACGCTCGTTCGCGAGACCGATCCGCTCGCGCTGGCCGAAGCCAAGCCGGCCAACGTCTGGCTCGGCGCGCTCGATCTGGGCGACCTGGAGACGAAAAGGCACTTCATGCTGCAGTGCGCGTTCTGCCACCAGCAGGGCAACGCCTTCCTGCGGCGCGAGCGAACCAGCGCCGAATGGAGCGACGCGATCCACCGCATGGTGCGCTACGGCTCGCGCCTCTCGAGTCAGGATCAGCGCGCGCTGCCCGATCGCCTCGTGACGGGCTGGCGCAAGCTGCGCGAGAACCCGGCGCTGCTCGCCGAGCCGGCGCCGTGGGCGGCGTCGCTCGCAGGCGTGACGATCACCGAATGGCCGATCGGGGACGCGATGTCGCAGACGCACGATCAACTGCTTGCCGCGAGCGGCCTCGTCTATGTCGCCGACAACATCCAGGACCGGCTCTACGAGGTCGACCCGCGCACCGACACCATCACCGTCTACAAGATCCCGCACCGCGACGGCGAGCCCAACGGCGGGCTGCTCGAAGCGCGGCTGCGCGAGTTCTCGCGCCACGACAGCACGTCCAACGCGCATTCGCTCGCGCAATCGCCGCGCGACGGCCACATCTTCATCACGCCGTCGGCGCAGCGCCGCCTGGTCGAGTTCGACCCGAAGACGAAGGCCTTCACGCTGCACGAGATCGGCGGCGGCTTTTATCCGCACACGATCCGCTTCGACGCCAAGGACCGCGTCTGGTTCACGCTCGCGCTGTCGAACCAGATCGGCATGTTCGATCGCGCGAGCGGCAAGTTCACGCTCTACGACCTGCCCGCGCGGTCGCTGCGCGAGCGGCTCACGACGGCACTGATCGGCCCGATCTTCAAGCTGATGGCGTGGGGCGTTCCGCTTGCCAACTGGCTGCCGGTCGATCGCATCTCGACCGGCGTGCCGCTGCCCTACGGCATCGACATCACGCCCGACGGCAAGGCGTGGTTCGCGCGCCTGCACAGCGACGAGATCGGCAACGTCGATCCGGCGACCGGCAAGGTGACGATGATCGCGACGCCGTTCAAGGGCCCGCGACGGCTGCGCAGCGACGCCGAGGGCAAGCTGTGGATCGGCGCCTTCCCCGAGTCGGCGATCGCGCGCTACGACCCGAAGACGGGCGCGTTCACGCGCTTCGATCTGCCGGTCGTTCCGGCCGGCAGCGACACGCCGTATGCGCTCAACGTCGACCGTCAGCGCAACATCGTCTGGGTCACCGGCAACCAGTCCGACGCGCTGCACGCGCTCGATGTCGCGACCGGCGTCTGGCGCAGCGTGCCGCTGCCGCGGCGGGTCGCGTTCACGCGCGACGCCGAGATCGCCGCCGACGGCAGCGTCTTCACATCGACGTCGAACTTTCCGAGCTGGCATGTCGAGGACACGCAGCCGACGCTGATCCGCGTCCAGCCCGGCGCGCTCTTCGAGTGATCGCGCTGCGCTACGGGCGCTTCTACCTGTCGTGCCTGGCCGCCTTCACGGGCGGCCACATGATCAACTACGGCGTCATCATGTACGCGCAGGACGCGATCGGATCGGACCTGCTCTCGGGCATCGGCTTCGGGCTGTGCTTCGGCCCGCCGATCGTGCTCGGCTGGTACGCCGGCGTGCTGTGCGACCGGCTCGCGCCGGGGCGCTTGATCCATGCCGCGCAGGCCCTCTTCGTTCTTGCCGCGCTGCTGCTGTGGGCCGGCCACGTGCTGCTGCCGGACGCGTCGCAGCGCGTCGCGCCGCTCGTGCTCGCAGCGGCGCTGGCCGGAGTCGGCTGGTCGTTCGTTGCGCCGGCGCGGATGGCGACGCTCGGCCAGATCGCAAGCAGCGCCGACTTGAAGCCGGCGTCGGTGCTCTTCAACCTGCTCGTGATGGTCGGCTTCGGCCTCGGCCCGGTGCTGATCGCGATCATGCGGCGCGGCTTCGGCTGGCCGGGCGTCTTCGGCTGCGCGGCGCTGCTTTTCGTGCTGTCGTCGATCGCGCTACTCGGCGTTCGCACCCGCGCCAGCGCGCGACCCCACGCGCCGGTCTGGACCGAGATCCGTGAAGGTGTCAACGCCGTCATCGCCCAGCCGCTCCTGCTGCAGTTGATGGTTGCGGCGATGGCCGGCTATCTGGCGATGGGGCCGATGTCGGTGCTGCTGCCCAGGCTCGCCTCGGCGCAGCTTGCGCTGGGCGAGCTCGGCCGCGGCGCCTTCCTCGGCACGCTGGCGCTGGCGCTGATTGCAGGCGGCGTCATTGCGCTTGCCAGCGCGCACCGGCTGCACAACGGCCGGCTCGTGTTCGGCGCGACGGTGCTCGCCGGCTGCGCGCTCGCCGCGCTCGGCAGCATGACCGAAGTGGGTCCGGCCGTCGCGCTGCTGTGCGTGGTCGGCATCGCAGGCGGCCTGGCGCTGTCGCTGATCGTCGCCGGCATCCAGTTGCAGGCGGGCGACGCGATGCGCGGACGCATCCTCAGCATGTACACCATCATCTCGCAGGTCGTCCCCGCCGCATCGGGTGTCGCCGCCGGCGCGCTGACGCAGGCGTTCGGCGTCGGCACCGCGCTGCGCAGCTGCGGCGCTGTGCTCGTCGCCGCGATGCTCGTCAACGCGGTGTGGATGAAGGCGCTGCGTGGCTACCGCGGCTAGCTGCCCAGGGTAGGCCTTCCCGCTCTGCCGAGGTGGCAGGTGACGTTCGACCCTTCCAGGGGTTGCGGCCTGCGCCGGGTCGCGCACCGCATCGCTCAAGGATGCTCGTCTTCCCAATCCTGCCATTCGACCGCGTGCGACTCGAGATACGACGACACCGCGGCGCCGACCGTCGGGAAGAAGAAGGACTCGCCGATGCGCGTGAAGAGGCCGAAGCGCTTCAACTTGTCCTTCACCGGCCCCTTCATCTCGGCGAACGAGAGCTCGATGCCGGCCGCGAACAGCGCCTCGTCGAGCTCGACCAGCATGTCGGCCGCGGTCACGTCGACGCTCGTCACCGGCTCGGCGGCGACGACCACCCAGCGCGGCGGCGACGGCGCCTGCGCCACGGCGCCGAGCACGCGCTCGCGAAACCATTCGGCGTTGGCGAAGAAGAGCGGTGCGTCCCAGCGCAACAGCAACAGGCCGGGAATCTGCCGGCCTTCGGGATGGCGTTCGACGTCGTGGTAGCCCTTCAGGCCGCGCACGCGCCCGAGCACGGCCGAATAGGGCCGCCATGCGTCCCACACGAACTCGATGAGCGCGAGCAGGACGGCGACGCCGATGCCCGCGATCGCGCCGAACAGCACCACGCCGGCCGCGCAGACGATCGACAGCCACGCCTCCCAGCGCTGGACGCGATAGATGCGGCGCAGGTCGGCGATCTCGAACAGGCCGAGCGCCGAGGCGATCACCACCGCCGCCAGCGCGGCATACGGCAGGTGGCGCAGCAGGCCGGGCGCGAACAGCAGCAGCGCGGCGACCGCGAGCGCGCCGACGACGCCCGTCAACTGGGTGCGCGCGCCGGCGGCCTCGGCCACCGGCGTGCGCGACGCGCTGCTGCTGATCGGAAAACCCTGGAACAAGCCCGTCGCCAGGTTG
>CAZVNC010000060.1:2813-3264 GCA_964628305.1 uncultured Ideonella sp. | reverse complement strand
CACCATCTCCTGGTTCGGATCGACGCGCGTGCCGGTGCGCGCGGCGTAGCTGCGCGAGAGCACGCTCGTGTCGGCAAACGACACCAGCGCCACCGCGGCGCCGCCGGCCAGCACCGGCACCAGGTCGTCGACGCCGATCCAGGGCAGCGCGAAGGCCGGCAGGCCCTCGGGCAAACTGCTCAGCACGCCAACGCCATGCGCCTCGAGGCCGAGCGTGCCGACCGCAATCGTCGCCGCGGCGACGGCGAGCAGCATCCCCGGCAGGCGCGGATAGCGCTTGAGCAGCAGGATCGCCAGCAGCGCCGCGCCGCCGACGGCGAACGCGACCGCGTTCGTGCGGCCGTCGGCCACGCCGCGCACGAAGGCCCACAGCGACTGCAGCGGATCATCGCCGGGGGCGGAGAAGCCGAACAGTTTCGGCAACTGGCTGATCAACACCGTGATCGCGATG
>CAZVNC010000060.1:0-2803 GCA_964628305.1 uncultured Ideonella sp. | reverse complement strand
TAGCGGATCGGCTTGGACAACAGCTCGGTGAGAAATCCGAGCCGCAGCAGTCCGGCGCCGATGCAGATCAGCCCCGACACCAGCGCCATCGCGCCGGCCAGCGCCACTGCGCGCGCCGGATCGCCGGCCGCGAGCGGCAGCACGACAGCCAGGATCAGCGACGCGAGCGCCGAGTCGGGCCCGAGTACGAAGATGCGGCTCGGCCCGAACACGGCATAGACGAGCAGCGGCACGATCGTCGCGTACAGCCCATGGATGCCGGGCAGGCCCGAGGCGACCGCGTAGGCGATTCCGACCGGCACCAGCATCGCCGTCATCACGAGGCCGGCGACGAGGTCGTTGCGCAGCCAGGCGGGGTCGTAGTGGCGCAGCGTCGCGAGGCCGGGGAGCCAGCGCAGCGCGCCGCGCGCTTCGGCGCTGGCGTGGCGTGCTTCGCTGGCCATGTCAGGTCACGATCAGTGCTTTGCCTTGCATTGGCGCGGGCAAAGCCGCGCTCGGGTGCCAGGCTCCGTTCAGGGAATTCTTATTGGTTCCGGCATCACATCGCTTCGCGATATGAGCCTTCACCGAAGCGCTGTGCGCTTTCACCACATCGGGCACCCGAGCACGGCTTTGCGGGCAACACCGTGTCTTTGCGATGCATCGAATGCCACTGGCCCAGTCGGGAGCGCCGAACGTCGCAACTCGCCAGAACCTGACGGCATGGCGGGGCTCCACGCGTCACCCCCCACGCTCACCGGCAGCAGCGTCATCGTGTCGTTGCCGAAGATGTCGATCACCTTCACCGCCACCGTGTAGCGCCCCGGCCGCGCATAGACGTGCGGTGCGGACTTCAGCTCGAGCTTGCGGTCCTGCCGGGTGCGAAAGCTCTGCCACTCGTTCTCGAAGACGTAGCCTCCCGTCCACCAGTCCTCCCACTCGACGAGTTCGCCCTGCGACGGTTCGACCAGACTGCCCTGCAGGGCCAGACTCTTCGGCCGCTTGACGATCTCCTTGCGCGAGCCGTAGTCGAAGTCCACGGCCCAGTAGTCGACCCAGTCGGTCCAGCCTTTCGTCAGCACCTCGCGGCTCACCACGCCAGCCTTGCATTTGTTCACCTTATAGAGCTGCCCGCCGTCGCACACGACTTGGCTCTTGCCTTCGCGCAGAGAAGCGATCACCGCGTCCATCGCGCCCAGCGTGTAGTAGACCGAAGAATCGGTCAACTCGACCTGCAGGCTCGCCTTGTCCTTCGCGTCGTAGCGCGGCGCGGCCTCGATGAACGCGATGTCGTGGAACACGACCTGCCCGCGCTCGACGGCGCGCTTGTCCTCGAACAGCATGAAGCGGTATTGCTCGGGCAGCGGCCTGCCGGTCCTGGATCAGCGCGATCAGGTCGCGCTTGTCGGCGTCGCTGAGATCTATCGCGGGGTCGGGGCGGGAGGCCATGAAACCGGCGTTGGTCAGCGACCCAGCGCCTCGGCAAGCGAGCAAGTCAAGGCCGGCGCCGCCTTTCGCAGGCGCGCGTCCTCGGTGACAAGGCGAGTGCCCAGGGCGCCTGCCGCAGCCACAAACCGGGCGTCGTAGCCGCTGATTCGATATTGCGACGCCGTCTCGAGCGCATCGCGGTCGCTGACGGCGTGCAGTGCCTGATCGAAGATCTGGTGCGCCTTGTCCAGCGCTTCCAAGGCCTTGGCGCGCGACGCACCACCGCTGCGCACCGTAGTAGTGAGCACGTTCGTCAGTTCGAAGAACAGCAGGGGTTCGCTTCGCCAGTCGGGGTCCATCTCGTACAAGGCGCGGGCCGTGACACCCAGTTCTCCGGCCAAGAGCAAGTGCGCCACAACGTTGGTAGCGACCAGCACCATGGTCTCACTCGCGCCCTTCGGCGATCGCGGCAAGTATCCACTCGGTGGTCACGGGTCCGCTCTTCAACTTGATCGGCGGGGGCAGGGGCACCGGCGCGCGGCGCGGACGAGTGAGCAGACCTTGTTCGAGCACCACGATGGCTTCCTGTGTCAGTGAACGCCGGTGCTCAGCGGCCTGCGCCTTCAGGCGCTCATGCAACTGTTCGGGAACGTTTTTTAAGACGAGAGTAGACATCGTGCATCCCAGGGAAGCAAAACGGAAGCCAAATGCTAGCAGGCCACGGATTTCTGCGCGTCCGCGCTGGGCGTGGCCGTGCTCAGGGCGACTGGTCCGAGCGCAGGATCTCAAGCGTCCCGAAGCAGCAATCGTCGTCGATGCAATTCGGATTGAAGAGGCTGCCGTCCGTCGTCAGCTGGGGCCTGGAAGCAAGCGCCTTCCATACCGCGTCGCTCACCGAGAGTGCGTAGGCGGTTTCTACGTGGGCGGTGACTCTCGCCTCGACGGCGTTTGCCACCTACTGTTTCAGAGGGCGGGAGGCGATGCCGGCGGCCGAGACTTCGATGACATCGGCAAAGCCCTCGTCGGGGCCAGGAGGCTCCAACGCGGCGTATACGTTTCTCAATCCGCTCTCGTCGGCGAACTCGTCAGCCGGACGTGCCGCGTTTCGCGCGAGGCAGATCTCGAGCGGCGTCTTGAACCAGACTGCCACGACGGGCACGCTCCGTGCCGCTGCAGCCTCGAGAATCGGCGCGCGTTCGATGCGCCTGACGAGAATCGCGTCGAAGACGATTGCCGCCGGGTTCTCGATCGCCTTCGCGCGCGCCCAGGTGCTCTTGCCGCACCCCTGAGCGCCGATGAGCACATACAAGGTCGCCTCCCAGCTCGACGCCGCGAGCGCGGCGGCCAACGCCGCGTGGCACTTCGCCCAGGCCGCCGCGTTGCGCTCCTCGGTGAC
>CAZVNC010000059.1:0-9471 GCA_964628305.1 uncultured Ideonella sp. | reverse complement strand
CAGGACGCGCCGAGCGCCTTCGCGACGCGCTGCGGATCGAACCCGACCTGTGGCTGGCCGCGCACCAAGAGCAGCGGCGTGCCGGGCGACATGTGAGCGCGGAAGCGCGCCGCGCAGGCCTCGTCGCGCTCGATGCTGCACTCGCTGAAGACGACGCCGTGTTCGCCGAAGTAGGCGCGCGTCTTGGCGCAGAACGGGCAGGTGTCGGAGGCGATCATCAGGATGTCGCCCGGCGCGGCGGCCGCCGCGATTTGCTGCCCGACGCGGTCGCCGGACCAGGCGCGCCAGGCCTGCGACGCGCCGCTGTCGACGAGGACGATCGCGATCAGCGACAAGGCAGAGCGAAGGCGCGGGCTCATGTCAGCTCGAGGCTTCGGGTGCGGGGCATCGCCGCAGTCTGCGCGCGCCAGGTGGTTTGCGCATCGATCACTCGACCCACAGTGCCGCGGTGACGACGATCTCGATCTTCCACTCCGGCTTGGCAAGTGCCGCCTGCACGGTCGCGCGCGGCGGTGCGTCGCCGGGAGCGACCCAGTCTTCCCAGACCTCGTTCATGGCATCGAAATCCGCCAGGTCGGCAAGGAAGATCTGGGCCCGCAGGATGTGCGCGTTGTCGGTACCGGCCTCCTGCAGCAAGGTGTCGATCGCTTGAAGCACCTGCCGCGTCTGGCCGCGGATGTCCTGCGACGCGTCGCTCGCGACCTGCCCCGCGAGGTAGACCGTGCCGCGGTGTATCGCCATCTCGCTCATGCGGTCGCCGACGTGGTAGCGCCGTATGCCTTCACTCATGTCTTCTCTCCCTTGTGTGCCTTGCGCCGAGCGGCATGCGCCGCGTTGTGCGAATGTCCGCGCCGCGCCGGCGCCCCGTGCTCGCGCGGCGGCGCTGCGGCCGCATGGGCGGCCCTGTGTCCCAGCCTGGACTCCTTGCCCGCGAGCAGCTTGCCGATATTTTGCTGATGGCGCCAGACGAGCAGCAGGCTCATCACGAGGATGGCCAAGAAGACCGGGCCGGCGTGCCAGATCAGCAGTTGATAGAACGGCGCGAACACCGCCGCCACCAGCGCGGCGAGCGACGAGTAGCGGAAGAAGAACGCGATGATCAGCCACGTCGCAATCGTCGCCAGCCCGAGCCAGGGATTGAACCCGAACAGCACGCCGGCCGCCGTCGCGACGCCCTTGCCGCCGCGGAAGCCGAAGAACACCGGCCACAGGTGGCCGGCGAAGGCGGCGAACCCGACCATCGCGAGCGTCCCCTCGGAGAGGCCCCAGCGCGGCCCGTAGACCGCGACCGCGAGCACCGGCAGATAGCCCTTGAGCGCGTCGAGCGCGAGCGTGACGGCGGCGGCGCGCTTGTTCCCCGAGCGCAGCACGTTGGTCGCACCCGGATTGCGCGAGCCGTAGCTGCGCGGGTCGGCAATACCCATCGCCCGGCTCACGATGACGGCAAACGACAGCGAGCCGATCAGATAGGCGAGCAATGTCGCGATCGCCGGAAGTGCGCTCTGCAGCATGTCCATGCGCCTATTCTGCACTCGCACAGTGCACGGCCCGCGCACCGAGCGCGGTCACCAGCACCTCGGGCGCGATGCCGACCAGATAGCCGCGCCGCCCGCCGTTGATGCAGATACGCGCGAGACCGAGCACGCTCGCCTCGACGAACACCGGCATGGTCTTGCGCAATGCGAACGGCGAGGTGCCGCCGATCAGATAGCCGCTGTGGCGCTGCGCGACATCCGGCCGGCACGGCTCGACCCGCTTGCAGTCGATCTCGCGCGCCAGCGCCTTCAGGCTGACGCTGCGGTCGCCGTGCATCAGCACGACAAGCGGGCGGGCCAGTTCGTCCTGCATCACGAGCGTCTTCACGACGTTGTGCTCCGGCACACCGAGCTGGCGCGCCGATTCGGCCGTGCCGCCGTGTTCGATGTAGTCGTAGGCATGCTCGGTGAAGGTGATGCCGTGCTGGCGCAGCCATTGCGTCGCCGGGGTCTCGCTGACGTGGGCCGCCTTCTTCGCCATCCTTGCTACCCGGCCGACATACGAGAGTTCATGCCGCGAGTTTGCCTGAGCCGCGTGCGTCGGCGCCCCGCACGGCGCGACCAACCGCCAGAATACGCTGCCACAACACGAGCCAGACTGCCTTTGCCAAGACCAACGCTTCGCCGCCGCATCGTCGCGACGCTGATTCTTGCCTTCGTGCTCGGCCTGCATGGCGCCGCCTGGTGGTTTCTGAACGCGCGCGAACCGCTTGCACGACACCTGCCGTCGAGCGCACCGGTCCGCGTTTCGGTGCGCTGGCTCGCACCGCCCGCGCCGGAACCGGAGGCGACGGCCCAGCCGGTTCGACCGATGGCAGCAAGCAGCCGCGCTGCGCTGCCACTTCGAATGCAACGCGCACAAGACATTGCACCGGCGACAAGCCGCAGCCCGATGGACGAAGCAGCACGCGAAGCGATCGCAGCGCAAGCCACGCCGGCCGCGAGCGCCGCGCAGTCCGCTCGTTCCTCGCCTGCCGAGGCCGGCCCGCCGCAACCATCGATCCTCGATTCGGCCGCGACGCGTCAGGCAATCATCGATGCGGCCCGCGCGCCATCGCTTGCGCAGTTGCCCGGGACGACGCAGCCTGCGGGGCAGGCACAGCGGCTCGGAAACACGATCGCGGCCGGCGCGCGCGGCGATTGCGACAAGGGCGAATACGCCGGCGGCGGCATGGGTCTGCTGAGCCTGCCGTTCTGGGCCGCTGCCAAATTGCGCGGCGACTGCAGCAAGTAGCCCCGGCCCGCGCTCAGGTCACGGGCGCGTTCAGGCCCGCCGCGCGCGCCTCCTCCTGCAATCGCAGCACGCGGCGCTGGACCTTGCCGGTCGTCGTCATCGGCAGCGCGGCGACAAACTCGATCTCCTTCGGGTACTCGTAGGGCGCGAGCTTGCCGCGCACGTGATCCTGCAACTGGCCGACCAGCGCGTTGCTGCCCTCGAAGCCCGGGGCGAGCACGACGTACGCCTTGACGAGCGCACCGCGCTCGCCATCGGGCTTGGGCACGACCGCCGCATTCGCGACCGCAGGATGCTTGACGAGGCAGTTCTCGATCTCGCTCGGCCCGATGCGATAGCCCGCGGCCTTGAACATGTCGTCGCTGCGGCCTTGGTACCAGAGGTAGCCGCTTTCGTCCATCACGGCCATGTCGCCGGTGCGGCACCACGAGTTGTCGGCGTCGCCGGTGAACTTGGCCTGGGTCGCGGCATCGTTCTTCCAGTAGCCGAGGAAAAAGATCGGGTCCGGGTCGCCGTGGACGTCGCGCCGGTGCACCGCGACGTCGCCTGCGACACCGCGCGGGCACTCGTCGCCCTCGGCGTCGAGCACCGCGACGCGATGCCCCGGATAGGGCCTGCCCATGCTGCCCGGCCGCGACGGCCAGGCGGCGTGGCGCACGCCGTGAGCATCGGCGTACTCGCCGCAGTTGCCAACGATGTAGTTCATCTCGGTCTGGCCGAACATCTCGTTGACGCTGACGCCGAGCGCGTCCCGGCAGTAGGCGAAGACGGCGTCGCCGACCGCCTCGCCGGCGCTCATGATTGCGCGCAGCTCGAGCGCATAGTGCGCGCGCGGCGCCGGGACCGCCTTCATCATCGCCTTCAGCGCGGTCGGGAACAGGAAGGTGTGCGTCACCCGATGGCGCTGCATCAGCACGAACGCGCGCTGCGGATCGAAGCGTCCGGCGTAGCCGACGATCGGCCGTCCGAAGTAGAGCGACGGCAGCAGCGCATCCATCAGGCCGCCGGTCCAGGCCCAGTCGGCCGGCGACCAGAACACCGCGTCATGGGTCGGAAACCAGTTCTGGCTGCAGACGAAGCCCGGCAGGTTGCCGATCAGCGCGCGATGCGGGATCAGCGCGCCCTTCGCCGGGCCGGTCGTGCCACTGGTGTAGATCAGCAGCGCGGCATCGTCGGCACTCGTGCGCTCGGCGAAGAACTGCGGCTTCTCGCGGCCGAGCGCGACACGCCAGTCGAGATCGCCCTGCCCGATCGCTTCGCCGACCGCGATCACCGTCCTGAGCGCCGGGCAGTTACGGCGCGCACCGCGCAGGTTGGCGATCGCGTTCTCGTCGACGATCGCAACCCGCGCCTCGCTGTCGTTGAAGCGGTACTCGAGCGCGTCGGGGCCGAACAGCATCGACAGCGGCATCGCGACCGCGCCGAGCTGATAGATCGCCATGTGCGCAACGGCCGTTTCGAAGCGCTGCGGCATGACGACCGCGACCCGGTCGCCGCTCTTGACACCCAGCCGGCGCAGCGCGTTCGAGAGGCGGTCGGCCTCGGCTTGCAGTTCGGCGTAGGGATACGTCAGTACGCTGCCGTCGTCGAGCTCGATGATGATCGCCGTCGCCCCCGGCGTGTTGCGCGCCCAGCGCGTACAGCAATGCTCCGCGATGTTGAAAGTCGCCGGCACCTGCCAGCGGAAGTCCGCGTGCAACGCGGCGTAGCGATCGGCAGCGGCGGGTTGCATGCTGCGAGGGTAGCAAATGCAAGGCCGCAATGCCAAGCCTCAAGTCCGCACCCGGCATGCCGACAACGGAGCACGCGGCGCACCGCCCGCGGCGCCGGGCGATCCCCCGGGGCGCTCCGCCCGAGCCCGATTGCAGCCCATCCCATCATGCAGCCACGGACTTCTCCGCACGCCGACCTCTGGCGCGACGTACAGGTCGGCCATCCGCTGCCGTTTCATATCCGTGATGCGGACCGCACCTTGCTGCTGGCGAGCGGGCAGGTCATCGCAAGCGACGCGCAGCTCCAGGCGCTTCGCGATCGCGGTGCGTTCACCGACGACGGCGCGTCACAGCGCGCGCGGGTCGAGGCGGCGCGGCCCGAACAACTCCCGGGCCTGTGGGCACAATGCATGGACGGCGTCGCCGCCGCATTGCAGGCGTCCGAGCAAGCGCACTTTTCCGCTGCGCTCGACGACGCCGCCGAGCCGGTGCTCGCGCTCGTCGAGCGCGACCCCGATCTCGCGATCTTTCAGGTGCTGCGCCAGGATCCGGACCAGAACGTGCGCTACGGCGTCACGCATTCGGTGCATGCGGCGATCACGACCCATCTCGTCGCGCGGCGCCTGGGCTGGGCGCCGGGCCGCACGCTGATTGCCTTCAAGGCGGCGCTGACGATGAACGTCGCGATGATCGAGCTGCAGGGGCGCCTCGCAACGCAGATCTCGCCGCTCACGCTGCTGCAGCGCACGACGATCCGCGAGCATCCGATGCGCGGCGTCGAGATGCTGCAGGCGGCCGGCATCGCCGACCCGGAGTGGCTCGCCGCTGTCGCGCAGCATCACGAGGTTCCCGACGGCAGCGGCTACCCGCTGCGGCTGCGCGAAGTGAGCGAGGTCGCCTCGCTCGTGCGCCGCGCCGACGTCTACACCGCCAAGCTCAGTTCGCGCAGCACGCGCAGCGCGCTGGCGGCGAACCGCGCCGGGCGCGAGATCTTCATGCAGGACCCGAGCGACGCGGTGAACAACGCGATCGTCAAGGAGTTCGGCATCTACCCGCCCGGCTGCTGCGTGCGGCTGGCGAGCGGCGAACTTGGCATCGTCGTCAGGCGCGGGTCGAGCGCCAATGCGCCGATCGTCGCCTCACTCGTCGATGCGCGCGGGCGCACGCTGGCCGAACCGGTGCGGCGCGACGCGGCCAGCCCCGGTCATCAGGTCGCGGGCACCTTCCTCGAGAGCGACCTGCACGTGCGGATCGCACCCGAAAAGCTCGTCCTGCTGGCCTGCGGCTGACGCGCGCCAGCGCGCCGCGATCAGGGCGCGAACGCCTGCAGCGCTGCGCCGCTGATACGGCAGATGCGCCAGTCGGGCATCACGGTCGCACCCATGCGCTCGTAGAAGCGGATCGCGTTCGCGTTCCAGTCGAGCACGCTCCACTCGAAGCGGCCGCAGCCGCGTTCGGCGGCGAGCGCCGCAAGCCGCGTCAACAACGCCTCGCCGACGCCCTTCGCGCGGTGCGCGGGCTGGACGTACAGATCCTCGAGGTAGAGCCCGGGCTGCGCGAGAAAGGTCGAGAAGTTGGTGAAGTAGAGCGCGAAGGCGATCGCCTTGCCGTCCACTTCGGCGACCATCGCTTCCGCGACCGGCTTTTCGCCGAACAGATGCGGGCGCAGCTTCTCGGGCGTCACCTGCACCAGGTGTTCGAGCTGCTCGAACTCGGCCAGCTCGCGGATCATCTGCACCATCGGCGCGACGTCGCGCAGCTCAGCGGCGCGAACGCTGAAGTCGGCCTTCGCCTCGGATCGGGTTGCCGGCGCGGGTTCAGGTGCAGTCGTCGTCATCCGGCGATTGTGTCAGGCACCGATTGCCCCCTTTTCGCCGGCCTGGCCGTCTTGCACGCAAGGCTCGCATACAGTGCAGCCCATGACCGGATTCGCGCCCTACCTGCCGCGTCGCGAGGCGCGCAGCGAAACCATCACGCTGCGCGGACTGCGGACCCACTTGAACGTCTGGGGCGACGCATCCCTCGTCACGCCGGATCGCCCTGCGCTCGTGATGCTGCACGGCTGGATGGACGTCGGCGCATCGTTCCAGTTCGTCGTCGATGCGATGCACCCGGACCGCTACGTGATCGCGCCCGACTGGCGCGGCTTCGGCACGAGCGAGGCGCCGGCCGGCGACTGCTACTGGTTCCCCGACTACCTCGGCGACCTCGACACGCTGCTTGAAGCGCTGCTGCCGCGCCAGCCGGTCGATCTCGTCGGCCACAGCATGGGCGGCAACGTCGCGATGCTCTACGCCGGCATCCGGCCGCAGCGCGTCCGCCGCCTCGTCAACCTCGAGGGCTTCGGTCTGCCTGATGCGCCGCCGCAGCTTGCGCCCAAGCGCTACCGGCAATGGCTCGACGAGTTGAAGGCGCCGCCGCGATTGCAAAGCTATCCGAGTCTCGAGGCCGTCGCCGCGCGCTTGCGCAGAACGAACCCGCTGCTGCCGCCCGAACGCGCCGCCTGGCTCGCGCCGCGCTGGTCGCGCCGCGAAGTCGATGCGGCGACCGGCGAGGCGAAATGGGTGCTGCTCGCCGACCCGGCGCACAAGCTCACGAACCCGGTGCTTTATCGCAAGGACGAGGTGATGGCGTGCTGGAAGCTCATCCGCGCGCCGCTGCTGTGGGTCGACGGCGACCGCACCGACATCGAGAAGTGGTGGGGCGGGCACTACTCGGCCGAAGAGTTTCACGCCCGGCTCGCGGTCGTCGCGAACGTCCAGAAGCACCGCCTCTCGCCCGCCGGCCACATGCTGCACCACGATCAGCCGCAGGCGCTTGCCGAACGGCTGACGGCGTTCTTCGACGCCGACTGAAGCCTTGACTGCGCAGACGCGGCCGTCACTCCTCTTCGGATTCCGCGAAGCCATATTCCCGATCGAGCCGATTCATGTAGCGTGCATAGAAGCCGACGATCGCGACGTAGACGAGCAGCGCGCCTTGCCCCGCGACCCAGAAGCCGAACGGCCAGCCGAAGAAGTCGAAGGCGAGGTCGCGCGCGAAGTAGGCAGCGACGAAGGTGACGCCGAACCACACGAACAGCAGCACTCCGATGATCCGCAGGTTGCGCCGCCAGTACGCTTCGCGCCGCTCGGTCGAATCCACTATTTGCGCTCCTTTTCGTCAAGTCGCGGCGCCATCCAAGGCCGACATGCTCACATTCTGGCAGCCAGTCCGGTCTCGCGCTCGAGCTGCGCGGCAACCTGCGGCTCGAACTGCTTCAGGTGGCCGATGATCCGGCGCGCCTCGTCCGCCTCGTCGCGACCGGCGTGCACGCGCGCGAGCTGGACCCAGCCGTAGGGGCTCATCGGCTGCAGTTCGGTGTTGCGGCGCAGCGCCGCGATCGCGTCGTCGGTCCGACCGAGGCGGATCAGCACCAGAGCAAGGCCGTACCAGGCCCGATCGAGCCTGGCGTCGAGTTCGACGGCGCGCGCAAACGCGGGCTCGGCCTCGCACGGGCGACCCGCTTCGTCGAGCATGAAACCGAGGTTGAACCAGTCGGCGGCGCTGCGCCGCGGATGAAACTGCGTCAGCACGCGCAGATCGGCGATCGCATCGTCGCGCCGCGCCAGCCTGGCGCGCAGATGGGCGCGGCTCGCCAGCGCGTGGGCGTCCCGAGGCGAAAGCACAAGCATCCGGCTGAACACGTCGTGCGCCGCTTGCTGCCGGCCGAGCATGAGCAGCACGAACGCGCGCAAGCCGAGCCAGCGGGAGGCGAACTGATCGAAGCTCAGGCGCACAGGTTCACCCCGCCTTGCAGGCACAGCCTGATGCGCTCGATGGTCAGCAAGACGAGGGCAATGCAGAGCAGCAGGAAGGTCGCGAGCGGCACATGGCGGTCGGGAACGGAGCGCGGCGCGAGCTTGCGCACGAGCTTGACGAACGGCGAGGCGATCACCTCGAGCAGCCGGTAGACGAGGTTGCGATCCCGCCCCGCGCCCGCCAGCAGGCCGAGCACGAACTGCCCCGCGAGTGCGAGCAGCGCGATCCAGACCGCCAGATGCGCAACGGTCACCAGTTCAAGCATGGGCCGAACTCTATAGCGAAGACCGCACCCGGTTGCGATGGCCGGTACGTTTTCGGGGCAAAGGGCGTCCGTCGCGCCGGCCCCGACCCGGGACACCCCGCGAGTCGAGCGCTGCATCGCGAGCGACGCATGTCAAAATCGCGCCCTTCCATCGTCGCGGAACCACATCATGGATATCGAGCACATCAACGCCATCGGCAATGCCCTGGCCGATCTGACCCAGCGCACGCAGGCGCTTCGGGGGTATCTTTGACTACGATCGCAAGGCGCTGCGCCTGAACGAGGTCAACGCGGCGCTCGAGAATCCGACGGTCTGGAACGAGCCCAAACGCGCCCAGGAACTCGGGCGCGAGAAAAAGCTGCTCGACGGCGTGGTGGCGACGATCGACCACCTGACGGGCAACCTGGCCGACAACACCGAGCTCTACGAGATGGCGAAGGCCGACGGCGACGAGGCGAGCCTGCTCGCGATCGACGCCGACGCAGCCAAGCTCGAGGCCCAGGTCGCGGAGCTCGAGTTCCGCCGCATGTTCGACAACCCGGCCGACCCGAGCAACTGCTTCATGGACATCCAGGCCGGCGCCGGCGGCACCGAAGCCTGCGACTGGGCCCAGATGCTGCTGCGCCAGTACCTGCGCTACTGCGAACGCAAGGGATTCAAGACCGAACTGCTCGAGGAGAGCGAGGGCGACGTTGCGGGCATCCGCAGCGCGTCGCTCAAGATCGAAGGCGAGTACGCCTTCGGCCTGCTGCGCACCGAGACCGGCGTGCATCGCCTGGTGCGCAAGAGCCCGTTCGATTCGTCGGGCGGCCGCCACACTTCGTTCGCTTCGGTCTTCGTCTACCCCGAGGTCGACGACTCGATCGAAATCGAGATCAACCCGGCCGACGTGCGCACCGACACCTTCCGCGCCAGCGGCGCCG
>CAZVNC010000058.1:0-9481 GCA_964628305.1 uncultured Ideonella sp. | reverse complement strand
TCGATGTCTTCCACCCACCTCGTCGCAGCGACCGCTCTGATCGGAATCGGTGCCACCGCCGTGATGGACGGCTGGGCTTTCCTGCTGTCACGGCTCGGGGTGCCGAGCGCCGGCTTCGGGATGGTCGGTCGCTGGATCGGGCACATGCCGCGCGGTCGGTTCGCGCACGACGCGATCGCAAAGGCGGCGCCGGTTCGCAACGAACTGGGTCTCGGCTGGTTGACCCACTACGCCGTCGGCATCGCCTATGCGGCGCTGCTGGTCGCGCTGCAGGGCTCTGCCTGGCTCGATCAGCCGACGATCCTGCCGGCCGTGGCGGTCGGGGTCGCCACGCTGGCTGCGCCCTGGTTCCTGATGCAGCCGGCGATGGGTTCGGGCTTCATGGCGTCGAAGACGCCTTCGCCACTGCAGAACCGCCTGCGCAGCCTGGCCAATCACGCGGTGTTCGGCGTCGGCCTGTACCTGGCAGCCGCGGCACTCGCGCGTGTCGTCGCCTGATTCGTCTGCGCCCCATTGCCGAATCGCAGTTTCGTCGATCCGGACTTCTCGACGAAGGCGAGCCGCTTCTTGAAGTCCCACAGCGCTTGCGGAGCACATCTCATGAACAGGATTGCGATCATCTATCACAGCGCCCACGGCCACACCGAGTGCATCGCGCGGCAGGTGCAGGTCGGGGCCTCGGACGCCGACGGTATCGATGCCCGTCTCGTCAAGGCGCAGGACATCGCGGGCGCGCCCGACGAACTCATCCAGTACGACGGCCTCATCCTCGGTTCGCCGACCTACCTGGGCGGTGTCAGCGGCCCGTTCAAGAGCTTCATGGACTCGACCGGCCCGCTCTGGCGCAGCCAGCGACTCAAGGGCAAGCTCGCCGCCGGCTTCACCGTGTCGTCGCTGCCTGCGGGCGACAAGCAGTCGACGCTGCTTTCGATGTTCGTCTTCAGCATGCAGCACGGCATGCTGTGGGTCGGCAACCCCATCCTGCCCGAGCAGCACAGCGGCGTGCCTTACGACGAGGCGGCGAATCGGCTCGGATCGTGGTCAGGGCTGATGGCCCAGGCCAGGCACGGCGCGGCGGCGGATGCGTTCGTGCCAGGCGACGTGAAGACCGCGCGCATGTTCGGCCGCTACTTCGCGAAGAGCCTGAACCGCATGCTGGTTCCGGCTTGATCGAAGCCTTTTCGAGGAGTTATTCCATGTTTCCCAAGAAGTTCGCACCCGCGCTGTTCGGGCTGATCCTGTCGGGTCTGATGTCGCTGCTCGTCTCGGGCATCGCGACCTATCGGGCCCTCGGCTTCGGCGACCACTACGTCGCCTTGTGGACCGGCGCATGGCTCACCGCATGGCTGGTGGCCTTTCCGGTCGTGCTGCTCGTTGCGCCGCTCGCGCGCCGAACGGTGTCGCTGCTCGTCGACAACGGGTGATAAACGGGTCTGCGGTCGAGTTCTTCGACCGCAATCTGCGTCCGCTGCGATGAGCGCGTACGCCAAGCCGCACGTCCTGCAGCGCGTGCGGGCCTGCTGGCTGCTCTGGCTTGCCGGTTCGTCGCGGCCGCTAGAATCCGGCGCACTGTTGCAGCCCGGCTGCGTCCACGAGCACGAGGAGAAGTCCACATGATGTTCAAGCCCGCATTCGTCGCCCTCGCGCTGGCGTGGGTCGCCATCCAGCCGGCATCGGCGGAGCAGGTGACGCTGCGCGCGGTAAGCGGCTTCCAGGAGGGTACGTCGTTCTCGCGCCCGTTCGAGGCCTTCATCAAGAAGGTCAACGAGGAGGGCAAGGGGCTGGTGCGCATCACCTACATCGGCGGCCCGAAGGCGATGCCGCCGTTCGAGGTCGGCAATGCGGTGAAGAACGGCATCGTCGACATCGCCAACGTGACCGGCGCCTTCTACACCAACCTGATGCCGGCGGCCGACGCGCTCAAGCTGTCGGAGCGCAGCATCCAGGAGCAGCGCAAGGACGGCGGCTGGGCCTACATCAACAAGCTGCACAACGAGAAGCTCAACGCCTACTATCTGGCCCGCACCGGAGATGGCGTGCCGTTCCACCTGTACGTCAACAAGCCGATCAGCAAGCCCGATCTGCACGGTCTGACGATCCGCGTGACCCCGGTCTACCGCGCGTTCTTCACGGCGCTCGGCGCCAACCTCGTGCAGACCTCTCCCGGCGAGGTCTACACCGCCCTCGAGCGCGGTGTGATCGATGGCTACGGCTGGCCGATCCAGGGCATCTTCGACCTTGGCTGGCAGGAGAAGACCAAGTACCGCGTCGATCCGGGCTTTTACAACGTCGACGTCAACTTCCTCGTCAACCTCGACACCTGGAACAAGAAGCTCGACGACAAGCAGCGCGCGCTGCTGCAGCGGATCGCGCTCGAGATCGAAGCGACCAACGCCACCGACAACGCGAAGATCAACGCCGACGAGCGCCGGAAGCAAGCCGACGCCGGGATCAAGACCATCACCTTCGAGGGCAAGGACCGCCAGGTCTGGCTGGACAGCGCACGCGACTCCGGCTGGGCCTACATCAAGGAAGTGGCGCCGCAGCAGGCGGACGAACTGCGCAAGGCGCTGACCGGGCGCTGACCGGGCCATGCGCGCCAGCACCTACGAGCGGCTGCTCGACATCCTCGGGGTCGGCGCCGGCGCGGCCTTCGGGCTGATTGCGCTCGCAACCTCGTGGGACGTGATCGCCCGCAGCCTCGGCGGCGGCACGCTGACCGGACTGGCCGACATCGTCGAATACGTGCTGTTCGCGGCGACCTTCCTCGCCGCCCCGTGGCTGCTGCGGCAGAACGGCCACGTGCGGGTGGACTTCCTGGTGAACGCGCTGCCATCGGCGCTGCGGCACCCGCTGCGACGCCTCACCGACGCGCTCGGTCTGGCGGTCTGCCTGACGCTGCTGTACTTCGCGGCGCTGGTGACGTACCGCGCCTGGGCAGGTCACAACATCGTGCTCAAGACGGTCGTCTTTCCCGAGTGGTGGCTGTACGCGGTGATCGTCGCATCGATGGCGCTGCTTTCGCTCGAGTTCGCGCGGCGCTTGGTCGTCGGCGAAGACGACCCCGTACCGCCGCCGGACCTGTGACGTCCGCTCGCTCGCCTTCTTTCTACGCAGTTTCGGCGTATGGCAACGTGCGACCCGCCGCGCGCCGCGCGCCGATGAAGGACTGACCGCATGGCGTGGCACACCGCTCTGCTCCTGATGCTGCTGCCGCTGTGCGGCTTCCTGGCGCTCGGGCTGCCGGTGGCTTTCACCTTCTTCGTCGTCAACATCATTGGCGCGATGGTGTTTCTCGGCGGCGAGGCGGGCCTCGCGCAGATGGTGCGCAACTCGGTGACGGCGCTGACCAACTACTCGCTGGCACCGATTCCGCTCTTCATCCTGATGGGCGAGATCCTGCTGCACAGCGGGGTTGCGTTTCGCGCCATCGACGCGATCGAGAAACTGATCGCCAAGGTGCCCGGCCGGCTGCCGATCGTCAGCGTGTGCGGCGGCACGGTGTTCGCCGCGCTGTCGGGTTCGTCGCTCGCGAACACCGCGATGCTCGGCAGCGCGCTGCTGCCGGACATGCTCAAGCGCGGCTACGATCCGCGCCTCGCAATGGGGCCGATCATGGCCACCGGCGGCATCGCGATGCTGATCCCGCCGTCGGCGCTGGCGGTGCTGCTGGGCAGCCTGGCCGGCATCTCGATCTCAAAGCTGCTGATCGCGGGCATCGTGCCGGCGCTCATCATGGCGGTGCTGTTCGTCGGCTACATCCTCGCGGTATGCCTGATCGATCCGAGCCGCTCGCCGCGCGACGACTCGCCGCAGGCCGTGGGCTGGGCGCGCTACAAGCCCTTCGTGCGCGACGTGCTGCCGCTGTCGCTGGTGTTCGTCGCCGTCATCGGCAGCCTGGTCGGCGGCATCGCGACGCCGACCGAATCGGCCGCGCTCGGCTGCGTCGCGGCGGCGCTCGCGGCGATCGGCTACCGATCGCTGACCTGGAAGAACCTGACCATCTCGCTGCGCGAGACAGCGCGCGTCAGCGTGATGACGCTCTTCATCATCGCCGCGTCGGTCACCTTCTCGCAGATCCTCGCCTTCTCGGGTGCGACCGACGGCCTCGTCGATCTGGTCGCCAACTCCGGGCTGTCGCCGTTCGGGCTCGTCGTCGGCATGGTGCTGATCCTGCTGTTCCTCGGCTGCTTCGTCGACCAGGTGAGCATGCTGATGATCACTATCCCGCTCTTCATCCCGCTCGCGCAACATGCCGGCATCGATCTGCTGTGGCTCGGCGTGCTGTACCTGTTGACGATGGAGATCGGCTTCCTGACGCCGCCCTTCGGGCTGCTGCTGTTCGTGATGAAGGGCGTGGCGCCGCCGCACATCACGCTCGGCGAGGTCTACCGCGCCGCAGTTCCCTTCCTCTGGCTCGAAATTCTGGTGCTGGCGCTGCTGCTGGTTGCACCGTCGGTCGGGACCTGGCTGCCGAATTTGCTCGTCAAGTAGTCCCGAACCCGTGACCCGCCTCGAAAGGGCTTCGCCGGCGCGCGAGGCGCAGGGGCCTGGACGGACCGCCGTTGTGTGCCAACGATCTTGGCCGCCTTCTTGCCGAACCTGCGAACTAGAAACCGATTCGCGGGGAACCGCGACACGAATCCGGCGGGCTTTCGTGCCCATGACCTGCTCTGGCTTTTTCGAGCCAATCATTCCTGGAGGACATCATCGGTCCCTTGAAAGGCGAGACCACGATCTTCGGCCAACCGTCGAGGACCGGCGCACCGCCCACGAACACCCCCGATACGAGGCAGGTCGAGTCTTGTGCGACCCGATCGCAAGAGCCCGACAGACTTGGAAAGACGAGCCTTGCGGATGCGGAGCCGGCCGCTTGACCGCCCTTGCGAGGATCGCCTTGTTCGGTTCAGGCTACCGGCAACCGATGTCAGCGCGTTGACGCGGCGCGCACCTTCTGCTCGATACGCTTGCCGACGTCGGCGTCCACCTTTTTCCAGTAGTCGAAGGCGCGTTCGAGCACCGGGCTGCGCACGCCACCCAGCAGGCTGCCGGCGACCTGGTCCACCAGCGCCTGGCGCTGCGCATCGTTGAAGACCTCGCGGACCAGGACGCCGGGCTGGGTGAAGTCGTCGTCCTCCGCGCGCAGGGTATAGGCGCTGCGCACCATCTCGCCGTCGGCCTGCCAGCCTTCGTCGACCGCACCGGTCCGGTCGGCCCAGGGGCGGTCACCGCTGTTGGGCGCGTACACCGGCGCGGCGCCCGTGTGGTGGTAGGCCATCTGGCCGTCGAACATATAGGTGTTCACCGGCACCTTGGGCTGGTTGACCGGCAACTGGTGGAAGTTGGTGCCGATGCGGTTGCGCTGGGCATCCGCATAGGCGAAGGCGCGCCCCAGCAGCATCTTGTCCGGTGACAGGCCGATGCCCGGTACCGTGTTGCCCGGGGAGAACGCGGCCTGCTCGATCTGGGCGAAGAAGTTCTCGGGGTTGCGGTTCAGCGTCATCGTGCCGACCTTGATCAGCGGATAGTCCTTGTGCGGCCAGGTCTTGGTCAGATCGAAGGGATTGATGCGGTATTGCTTCGCATCGGCATAAGGCATCACCTGGACCGACAGCGTCCAGCTCGGATGCTGGCCGGCGGCGATGGCCTCGAACAGATCCCGGCGGTGGAAGTCGGCATCGCTGCCGGCCATGGCAGCGGCCTCGGCGTTGCTGAAGAAAGCCATGCCCTGCTTGCTGTGGAAGTGGTACTTGACCCAGAACTTCACACCCGCCGCGTTGACCCACAGGTAGGTGTGCGAGCCGTAGCCGTTCATGTGGCGCCAAGTGCGCGGCAGCCCGCGCTCGCCCATCAGGTAGGTCACCTGATGCGCGGTCTCCGGGTTGCTGGTCCAGAAGTCCCACTGCATGTGGTTGTCGCGCAGGCCGCTGTCGGGCAGGCGCTTCTGGCTGCGGATGAAGTGCGGGAACTTCATCGGGTCGCGCACGAAGAACACCGGCGTGTTGTTGCCCACGAGGTCGTAGTTGCCTTCGCTGGTGTAGAACTTGAGCGAGAAGCCGCGCACGTCGCGCCAGGTGTCCGGGCTGCCCTGCTCGCCGGCCACGGTGGAGAAGCGCGCCAGCATCTCGGTGGACACTCCCTTCTGGAATAGCGCCGCCTTGGTGTACTTCGAGACGTCCTCGGTGATCTCGAGCACGCCGAACGCGCCCGAGCCCTTGGCATGCGGCTGGCGCTCGGGCACCTTTTCGCGGTTGAAATGCGCCATCTGCTCCAGGAAGTGCACGTCGTGCAGGACGATCGGGCCATCGGCGCCGATCGTCAGGGAGTTGCGGTCGCTCTCGGCGGGCGCGCCGGAACCGGTCGTTGAACCCGAAACGCTGTTCTTGGCAGAGCTGCTCATGGGACTTCCCTTTCAACCAGGTGGTGGTGGCAACAGCATCTTAGGACCGCAGTTGGATAGGCGGACAAGCAAGGACTTTACAGGCGGCTGTCGACGCCGCTCGGACCGCCCAAGGTCAGGCCGAACATGACCGGCCGGCCGATCGACGGCGGGTGAGTCCTTGGACAGCCCCGAGGGCTGCCGACCGTGATCTATAGCCGTCCCATCGCGCCACGCGCCGTGCCTCAGAGCAGCTTGCACGCCTCGTCGAAGTCCAGCCGCGGGCTGCGCGGGAACAGCTTGGCAGGATCGCCGTAGCCGAGGTTGCAGATGAAGTTGGTCTTGATGTGGCTGTCGGGGAAGTACTCCTGATCGAAATCGTCCTGCGCGGGTTGCCCGCGCGGGAAGAACTCGTGATCGACCTTGACCGCATCGAAGCCCGACATCGGCCCGCAATCGAGCCCGAGGCTGCGCGCCGCGAGCATCAGGTACGCGCCCTGCAGCGAACTGTTGCGCCGCGCCGTGACCTCGGCCAGCTCCGGCGTGTTGGCGAACCACGAGCGTGCGTCGGCGTGCGGGAACAACTTGGGCAACTGCTCGTAGAAGCGGCCGTCGTAGCCGATGATCGCCGTGACCGGCGCGCTCATCGTCTTCTCGAGGTTGCCGGGCGACAGCGCCGGCCGCAGGCGCTCCTTGGCCTCGGGCGAGCGCACGAACAGGATGCGCGCCGGACAACAGTTGGCGCTGGTCGGGCCCCACTTCATCAAGTCGTAGAGCTGGCGCAGCGTGGCGTCGCTGACCGGCTTGGGAAGCCAGGCGTTGTGGGTGCGGGCCGCGCGAAAAAGCAGGTCGAGGCCTGCGGCGTTCAGCGGGGTGGTCATCTTTGGCTCCGTGCAGCAAGTGAAGTGCGGATTGGCATCTTAAGCGCCGGTCGTGTCTGACGCCTCGGGCCCGCGCTTGCGATGGGCGTCGATCCGCCGACCGGCAACTCCAGTAGTTGCCGACGTGCTGGTCTCGATGCCGCCGGGCGGTGCCGTTGCCATGCGCCGTCGTTGCCGCGCCTCCCGACGAACCTGAAGCGCGGCGTTGCTTGCCGCGCGACCGACCGCCGAGCATACTGGCCCGCCGGCATGCGGTGCAGCGGGAGGTCGCGATGGAAGGTTCTCGGATCGGGCATGAAGCTTGGCCGGTGCTGCGCTACGAGGACTGGCGCGACACGCTGAACACGCTTCACTTGTGCACGCAGGTGGTCGGGAAGGTGCGGCTCGCGCTGACGCCCTGGCTCAACCACCAGTGGCATGTGCCGCTGTACGTTCACGCGCGAGGCCTGCGAACCTCCACGATTCATTTGGGCTCGCGCATGCTGGAGATCGACTTCGACTTTGCCCTCCATCGCCTCGCCGTGTTCGTGTCCGACGGGCCGATTCGCGGCTTCGCGCTGGAGCCGATGTCCGTCGCGGCGTTCTACCGCCGCGTGATGGCCGAACTTCGCGCCGCCGGCATCGAGGTCGAGATCAGCACCCTGCCCAACGAAGTCCCGCAGCCGATCCGCTTTGCCGAGGACGAGATCCACGCCTCGTACGATCCGGCCGCGGTGCATCGCTTCTGGCTCGCGCTGATGCATGCCGACCGGGTGTTCCAACAGTTCCGGACGAGCTTTCTCGGCAAGTGCAGCCCGGTTCACTTCTACTGGGGCAGCTTCGATCTGGCCGTGACCCGCTTCTCAGGACGGCCGGCCCCGCTGCACCCCGGAGGCGTGCCCGGACTGCCCGATGCCGTCACGCGCGAGGCGTATTCGCACGAGGTGAGCAGCGCCGGCTTCTGGCCGGGCAGCGAGGCGTATCCCGATGCGGCGTTCTACTCATACGCGTATCCCGCGCCGGACGGATTTGCCGCGGCCACCGTCGAGCCTGCCGGTGCCTTCTGGTCCGCTGAACTCGGCGAGTGGCTGCTTCCGTATGAGGTCGTCAGGAGCGCGTCGAATCCGGAGGCCTCGTTGCTGAGCTTCCTGCAGACAACCTATCGTGCCGCCGCCGACCTCGGGCAGTGGGACCGCAGCCTGGAGTGTCAGATCGGTGTGCCGGGGCGGCCCAGACCGCTCGACAACAGCGGCCGCGCGTGACCGCCTCGGGCATCCAACATGAGAGCAGGAACACCACGGGCAACTGCTCGACCTTCGTCGCGCGCAGCCGCAGTGCATTGCAGACCACGCTGACCGACGAGAGCGCCATCGCGGCGGCGGCAAGCACCGACGGATCCCCGACGAAGCGGCAGACAAACTCATCCTGCGAGGGCGCCCCGTCAAGATGATCGGCGGGTGGAATGGGACGCTGGGGCATGCCCAGGGCATCCGAGTCCATCGAAGGGCGGGTTCTTCGAAGGCGGGGCCGACCCGCGCGGCGGCGGCGCCGGTCTCGGCTGGTAGAGGCGGATCGATCACGAGCCTTTCGGTCACGCCGCTCCTTTCGCTCGCTGCAACTGCCACGCGACGGCTACTGCGGCGCCAGCAAGCACGCAAGCGAATGCTTCAAGCACGGCCTGCACGGCTGGATTGAGATGGATCAGCCTGCGAGCGCAGATCTCTTAGTAGCCTCCTGCGTCATGAAAACGCTGACGAAAGAACGGCTCGCCGTGCTCGAAGCGCGTGCCACTCCGTGAAGCGCATCAAGCTCGCGTTGTGGGGCGTGCTGGCGCTGCTCAGCGCGCTCTGGCTGGCCACCGATCTGCAGGCCTTCCAGCCGGCCGGATTCTTCGCCTTGCGAGGCTCGATGGTGCAGTACACCGGCATCCTGGCGATGACGTGCATGAGCTTGGCCATGATCCTCGCGCTGCGGCCGCGCTGGCCGGAGCGTCGGCTCGGCGGGCTGGACAAGATGTACCGCCTGCACAAGTGGCTCGGCATCGGCGGGCTCGTGCTCGCCATCGTGCACTGGCTGTGGGCGCAGGGGCCGAAGTGGGCCGTGGGCTGGGGCTGGCTGGAGCGTCCGCAACGCGGCCCTCGGCCCGTGCTCGACAACCCGGTCGAGCAGAGCTTGATGGATTGGCGCGGCACCGCCGAGGGGGTCGGCGCATCCGGCGTCCCGAGATTGATGAGCAAGAGGC
>CAZVNC010000057.1:0-9549 GCA_964628305.1 uncultured Ideonella sp. | reverse complement strand
CCTTGTCGAGGTTGTTGATGTCGTAGACGACGACCGACTGCGAGATCTTCGGATCCGGATTGAGCGGCGCGTCCGAATACAGGTGCTTGCTCTTCGGATGGCTCTTGATGAAGAGCGCACCGCCGCCCGGGCCCTTGAGCGTCTCGACGACCTTGAACGCGTTTTGCTTGTGGCCCTTCGGATCGGTGCCGATCAGCGAGATCGACTCGTCACCGAGGTGCCCGGTGGCCCAGACCGGACCGAACTTCGGGTGGATGAAGTTGGCGCCGCGACCCGGATGCGGGATCTTGCCGACGTCGACGATCGCCGCCAGCTTGCCATCCTTGGCGTCGATCACCGAGATCTTGTTGCTGTTGTTGGCGGCCACCATGAAGTAGCGCTTCGAGCTGTCGAAGCCGCCGTCGTGCAGGAACGGAGCGGAGCCGATCTCGGTGATCTTGAGCGAGTCGATGTTCGAGTAATCGACCATCAGCGTCTTGCCGGTCTCCTTGACGTTGACGATGAACTCGGGCTTGAAGTGCGACGCGACGATCGACGCCACGCGCGGCTCGGGGTGGTATTCCTGGGTGCCGACGACCATGCCGCGGGTGGCGACGATCTTGATCGGCTCGAGCGTGTCGCCGCGCATGATCGTGAACTGCGGCGGCCAGTAGGCGCCGGCGATCACGAACTTGTCTTCGAAGCCCTTGAACTTGCTCGAGTCGACCGAGCGCGCCTCGAGGCCGATGCGCACTTCGGCCACCGTGTCGGGCTTCTCCATCCAGAGGTCGATCATGTTGACCCTGGCGTCGCGTCCGATCACGAACAGATAGCGGCCGGAGGCCGACATGCGCGAGATGTGCACCGCGTAGCCGGTGTTGATGACGTTGATGATCTCCTTCGTGTCGCCGTCGATCAACGCGATCTGACCCGCATCACGCAGCGTCGTCGAGAAGATGTTCTCGAGGTTGAACTTGTTCATCTTCTTCGTCGGCCGCTTCTCGGGCGGAACGAGCACCTTCCAGGTCCCCTTCATGTCGGCCAGGCTCCACTCCGGCGGCACCGGCGGGGTGTGCTGGACGTAGCGCGCCATGATGTCGACCGTCTTCTCGTTCAGTTCGCCCGAGGTCAGCCAGTTGGGCATGCCCGCCGGCGACCCGTAGGCGATGAACACCTTCAGGTACTCGGTGCCCTTCGGAACCGTGATGTCGGGTGTCAGCGGCTTGCCCGTCGCGCCCTTGCGCAGCACGCCGTGGCAACCCGCGCAGCGCTCGAAATACGTCTTGCGCCCGATCTCGAACTCCTCTTCCGTCATCGGCGGTGCGTTCGGATTGGTCGCCGGGTGCATCTGCACATTGCGCAGCGGCGACGGCGCACCCTCGTAGGCCGCCTCCGGCCCCGTGGTGTGCTTCTGGGCGTCGGCCTTGGCCGCAGCGTCAGTGGCCGCTGCAGATGCGGCCGCGGCGGGCTTATCCTGCGCGTTGGCAACGAGTGACACCGCCGCCAATACAAGCGCGGCGAGTCGGGCTGGGTGCGGTATGTTCATGAGTTCGTTCCTCTTGCGGGCAGCTATTCTGGCGTTCGGCAGCGCGGGTTCCACTCTTGCGGGCGGGCTCGATGCAGGCTGCGGATCGGCATCTTGAGCGCGGCTATCGTCGGCGCGCGTGGCGTCCGCAGCCTTGACATAGTTCAAGGACAGCGAGCGCTCCCTGTTCCGAGAATGGTTTTGTTGCGTTGCATCAACGTCGCCACGCATCCAGTGCATAGAAACGGCCTCCATGACCACGCTTGACGAAACGCGCTTCTTCTCGCCGCTCGACGCCGAAGCCGGCCGCCTGCCGGCCACGGTGACTCTGGTCGGCGCCGGCCCGGGGGATCCCGAACTCCTGACGCTGAAGGCGGCGCGCTCGCTGGCCGATGCGCGCCTCGTGCTCTACGACAAGCTCGTCTCGAAGGAGGTGCTTAAGCTTGTCAATCCGCAGGCGGACCTGATCTACGTCGGCAAGCAAAGCGGGCACCACGTGCTGACGCAGGACGGCATCATCGAACTGATGGTGAGGATCGCCAAGTCGGGCCGCTCGGTCCTGCGCCTGAAGGGCGGCGACCCGTATATCTTCGGCCGCGGCGGCGAGGAGGCGCAGGCGCTCGCTGCGGCGGGCATCCCATTCGAGGTCATTCCCGGAATCAGCGCCGCGCAAGGCATGGCGGCGTATGCCGGCATCCCGCTCACGCACCGCGATCACGCGGCGCAGGTCGTGTTCGTCACCGGCCATCTGCGCGACGAGAAAGGCGGACGCGGCCTGGAACTCGACTGGGCGAGCCTCGCCCGGCCGCACCAGACGCTCGTCATCTACATGGGCGTCGCGACACTGCCGATCGTCTGCGAGCAACTCATTCACCACGGCCTTGCCGCCGACTCGCCAGCGGCGGTGATCGAGAACGTCACGCTGCCGACGCAGCGCACCGTCGCCGGCACGCTCGCGACCCTGCCGACGCTCGCGCGCGTTCATGCGGTGCGTGCGCCGGCGCTGATCGTGATCGGCGGCGTCGTCTCGCTGCACGCCGAACTGGCGCGCGACGCGCGCGCCGAGGATGCGCCAGGGGTCGCCCCGAGTTTAAGTTCCTCGCCCGGCGAGCGCCGTGCGAGGCCGACAGTGACTTCGCCACGAAGCTCTCTTGAATAGGATTGGACATGACCATCGCCCTAGCCTGCGCCGCCCGCCCGGCCTTGATCGCCGCACTCGCCGCCTGGTGCAGCGCGCCCGCACTGGCGCAGCTGAAATCGGGCGAAGATGTCTACAGGGCAACCTGCGTCGCATGCCACGAAACGGGCGTGGCGCACGCCCCGAAGCACGCCGATGCCGAGGCCTGGAAGCCGCTGATCGAGGAAGGACAGCACATCCTGAGCGCACATGCCTTCGTGGGCGTACGCGCCATGCCCGCCCAAGGCGGCGACAGCAAGCTTTCGCTGGAGGAGTTCTCCCGCGCCGTCGCCTGGATGGCGCGCAGCGCGGGTGGCAACTGGCAGGACCCCGACGCACCGATGATGCACAAGATCCGCATCGAAGCCGAAAAGCGCCTGGATGCCGACATTCGCGCCAAACAAGATCTCAAGGCGGCACTGCGCCGTCAGGACCTGCAGGAACAGCGGGAACGCCGATAAACCAGGCGTGGCCCGGGCGCTCGCGGCGCGAGCGGTCGACAAATCCAGCGCATGCAGCGGGCGTCGGAGCCGGCGCAACGGTCCGAGCTTTCACCCATCTGCGATAGCCGGGAAAGCGCGGCGCCCTTCCAGGCTCACCGACGCCGGCCGCGCACGACGGCCGCGACCGCGTTGACGATGAACGCGAGCAGCGCGAGCGCCGAGATCATCGCGCCCCAGCGCGTCGCTTCGAACTGCCCCGCGGCGTCGCCGGCGACGCGCAGCGCGAGCCCCGCGTGCAGCAGTGCGAGCGGCGCATAAAAGAGCGGGTGGTAGGGCACGGCGACCCGCAGCACGGCCGGAAAGATGATCGGCGCGTGGCCGAAGACCATCGCGAACACGAAGCCGAGCGTGAGCGCGTGCAGCGCGGCGTCGTACGACGCCGTGCCCTGCGACAGCCCGCCCGCGAAGAGCATCGTCGCGCCGCCAACCGCCAGCCACACGTAGCCCGACAGCAGGCACACCGCGATGAAGCGCGTCAGGCCCTTCTGGCGCACCGTGCGGCGCGCGATGTCGTGCCGGAACAGCCACGCCGCGAGCGCGACGAGCGAAGCGCCGAAAAGCTGCGCTCCCCAGGCGTATCCGGAAGCGGCGAGGCCGGCGAGCATCGCGACGAGCGCCGCGCCGAACAGGCGTTGCGCTGCTTTCGATGGCGGCATGAAGCGCGACAGTTCGAGCCGCTCGCCGGCAATCGTGACGATCAGGAACGCGAGCCACCACGGCGCAACGACCGCCATCGAAGCACCGAGCGCCCACAGCAGATTGCCGATCAGCCACGCGGCGGCGCCGGCCGCGATCGTCAGCGTGAAGAGTGCCGGCTGGCGGCGCAGGATGTCGGCCGAGCCGACCAGCAGCACCACGCTGGCGGCGACGTACAGCAGCGCCGCGGCCTCGATCTCGCCGTGCAGCGCGGCGCCGGTCGCCAGTCCTGCGGCAAGCGGGCCGGCGTAGGCCCAGAGCCGGCCGATCGCGACCGCCCGCTCGAGCGAGATGACGACGCCGAAGAAGCCGCTGACCATCAGAATGCCGTGCAGCGCCGCGACCGACGCGACGGCGAGCGGCATCGGCCACGCAAGGCGGGCCAGCCCGGCGCCGACGCCGGAGAAGAGGCCGATGAAACCGAGGATCAGCAGCGGCACGCGCCACGGCGGCGGCAGGCCGCCTTGGCGCTCGCTGTGCGCCATCAGCCCTTCCAGCCGAAGAATTCGCGCGCCATCCCGCTCATCTTGTCCGGCGTCCAAGGCGGGTCCCAGACCAGACGCAAGTCGATCTCGGTGCCGGGCGCAGCGACGCCTTCTATCGCCGCACGCGCCTGCGCCATGATCATGTCCGTCATCGGACACGCCTGGGTCGTCATCGTCATCTCGACCGTCACCCGGTCGGGCGCGACCGCGATCTCGTAGATCAGCCCGAGATCGACGATGTTCATCCCCGCCTCGGGGTCGTCGACGCTGCGCAGCGCGTCGCGCACCGCCTCATCGTCCAGCGGCAGGCTGCTCATGACCAGCGCGTCCCTCGCTACGCCGGCTTGCCCAGGCGGTGGACGAAGCTCAGGCGCGGCGAAGGCGTGAAGCCGGCGCTGTAGAAGAAGCCGAGCAGCGAGGCGTCGGTCGCGCCTACGACCGTCTCGGCGCGTTCGATGTGCAGCGCCCGAAGATTGGCAAAGAGCTGGGTGACGAGTGCATGACCGATGCCGCGCCCGCCGTAGCCGGGATCGACACCGATGGTGTCGATCACCGCCACCGGCTCGAGGCGGCCGAAGTCGCCGAGGTCGGCGCGCGCCATCAGGAAGCCGACGATCGCGCCGTCGATCTTCGCCGCGAGCGAGACGCGGATCGTCGAATCGTCCATCGCCTCGTCGAGCCGGCCACTGATATAGGCGGTGCGGTCGCGGCCGGTGATGCCGCGGTCGATGCGCACGATCTCGCGCAGATCGTCGGGCCTCATCGCGCGCACGTCGGCCTGGTCGCGGCCGATGCGCTCGAAGTCGTTGCCCTCGCTCGCGCCGAAGTCGATCTCGTGGCCTGGCCCCCGGCCTTCGGGAAGAATGATCGCATCCGGATCCTCGGCGACTTCGAGCTCATCGCCGACCGCACGCTCGAGGACGAGATTGGGCGCGAGCTCGAAGCCCATCGCGTCCAGCCAGCGCAGCATGCCGGCGTCGCGCCAGCTTGCCCCGGTCCGCAGATCGCCGACCCCGTGGCGCACGGCCCATTGGACGAGAGCGTCGAACAGGCGCCGGCCGACGCCCCGGCCGCGCGCGTCGGCACGCACCGCGACCAACTCGAGGCGAAGGCCCGGCTCGGTGCGGCCGAATTCGCCTTCGAGCACGCGCGCCAGGATGAAGCCGTCGACGCCGTCTTCGCTGCAGGCCGCGAACTGCGCGTGCAGTTTCGGCTCGCGCAGCGCGGCGGCGAGCCGGCGTTCGACGTAGGCGCGGCGCGACCGGCCTTCGATCGCGGCGTCGATCGCGACGACGGCGTCGAGGTCGCTGCGCGCGAGCGCGCGGATCGTCAGGCTGGTGGTGAGGGTCTCGCTCATGGCACGCTTCTCCTGTTGGGTTGACTCGGTCCTCGCGCTGTCGGGGTTCTCCGCCAGCGCCGCGCAATCAGAGTTCGGCGTAGGCAAACGCCAGGTCGCGGTCGGTGTCGTCGTCGAGCAGATCGTCGAGCAGCGGCAGCAGCGCCACCGTCTCCTTCTGGATATGCGCCACCTGACGCTCGACCATCTCGAGCGCGTTGCGCCGCAGCGCGCTCCAGCCTTCGTTGTCGATCGTGCCGTCTGCCGCGGCGCGCGCGAGCGGCAGCAACTCGGCCGCCACCTCGCGGATCGTTTCGTGTTCCTCGACGAGCAAGGCCGCCATGTCGCCGTCGCCGGCTTCTTCCATGCGCGGAAAGAGCGACTTCTCCTCGAAGCGGAAGTGGCGCTCGATGTCGTGCTCCAGCGCCTGCGCGAACTGCCGCAGCAGGCCGTCCAGCCCGGCGTCGGGCTTCGTCGCGCGCGCAAGCGCCTGCTCGACCTTGCCGAGCAGTTCGAGATTGTTGCGGTGCTCTTCGTCGAGCGTGCGGCTGACCTGGCGCGAAAAATTCATTCCATCCTCGACAAGGGTAACTCCATGCCAGACTAGCATGCGTGCCCGGCCACGGCGCTTGATCCAACTCAACGCACAGGCGCTCGCATGCGTCGAAGCAGGACGAAGAAGAAGACGCAGAACGCGATCGCGCCGGCGCCGCCGACTGCAGCCGCGACGAACGTGATCCACGCACTGTCGAAGACGATCGCGAGCACGAGCAGCGCCAGCGCGCCCAGGTGGCAGAAGAAGTGCACCCGCAGCGCGCCGTCGTGCGTGAGTGCCGACGGTGTGCGTGCGCGCCGCCCGGTGGCGCCGTGCATCGAGGCGAGGAACGGCAGAATGCGTTGCAGGATGCCGAACAGAAAGCTCATCAGCCAGATGCCGATCGCGCACAGCCCGAACAGCAGCGGCAGGCGCGGCAGCGGTGCGTCGAGCGCGAGCGCGGCACCGATCAGGAGGCTTGCGAGCAGGCCGCCCCAGGCGATCCGCACGAGCATGAACGACTGGCCAAGCTCGGGGCGCAGGCCGGTGCGCAGCGCGGCGAGCATCATGCGCAGATGCAGCAGCACGGCCACCGCGCCGAGCAGCAAGGCCGCAAGCCGCAGCACGACCGGCGCCTGCGGCGCGGCGCGTTCCAGCGCGTCGGGAAGCAGCCCCGGCGCGGCAAGCGCCGCGAGCACGACTGCGCCGGCGGCGAGCGCGCACGACACGAGTTGCCTGCGGTCGGGCGGCGCGTCGGCCAACGCAAACATCGGCACCAGGATGTACGAAAGGCCGAATGCAAGCAGGCCCATGAAACCAAATGGCGCGAACACGATGTGCAGGCCGAGCACCGTCTCGCGCGCTGGCGCCGGCCAGCCGAGCCACGTTGCAGCCAGTGCCAGCGCGGAGAAGAGCACGACAGCGAGCGACACCATCGCCGACCAGCCGTGCGCGACGACGCCCGGCATGCCGCGCGCGCCGAGCAGGTTGCGCACCATCAGCACGCCCCACGCCGCAAGCGTACTCACGACGGCCGCCGCGCCGGCCGCAAGCAGCGCCGGCGTCGCGAACCCCATGCCGAGCGCGAGGGCGACCACGCCCGGCGTGAAGATCCACCAGATCGCGGCCAGCAGGTGATGCCCCGGCGCCGGCTGGCGGGTCGCCACCGGGAGCAGTTGCGCGCCGGCGCCGATCGCCGTCATCGCGAGCACGCCCAGCGTGACCAGATGGAGCGCGGCCAGCGGCCAGCCGAGCCCGCCGCCGAACCGCGTCCAGTGCGCGGCGCCGGCGGCGAGCGCGAGCCAGGCGAGGACGTGAAACACGGTCGCCGCGCCGAAGAAGCGCAGCGGGATCGATGCCGGCAGCAATCGCCCCTTCGCACCGCCCAGGAAGGCGCCGGGCGGCGGCTTCATGCGGCTCTGCTTGAGCGTCACGCCTCGCGCGTCAGGCGCAGGCAGACCTCGCCCTCTTCGCCCGGCACGGGTTCAGCCTGCCAGCCGCGCTCGGCGAGTTCCGGATAGAGAAACTGCGGGTCGCGGTCGAGGTGGGCGACGACCACCGCGCCGTCGGCTGCGGTCTGCAGCAGCCGCAGGATCGCGACCATCGGCTGCGGCGCGGACAGGCCGCGCACATCGATATGGGTGGCACCGGCGGCCTGCCACTTGCGCATCGCCAGCCGCTCCAGCATCAAGCCGCAGCGCGGCACGCCGGCCTGCTCGCGACGGCCATGCCGCGCTTCACGCGGCAGCCGCGCGCGCGGCCTCCAGGTGCTTGCCGCCGATGATGAGCTGCAGCACCTCGGTTGCGCCTTCGTAGATGCGCAGCGCGCGGATCTCGCGATAGAGCCGCTCGACGGTCGAGCCGGTGACGACGCCGAGCCCGCCGTGCAGTTGCACCGCGGCGTCGATCACCTGCTGCGCGGCCTCGGTCGCGTACATCTTTGCCATCGACGCCTCGCGCGTCACGCGCGTGCCCTGCACGTCGCGCGTCCACGCGCTGCGATAGACGAGCAGCGCCGAGGCGTCGATCGAGGTCGCCATCTGGCCGAGCCTGGCCTGCGTGAGCTGGAAGTCGGCCAGCGCCTGGCCGAACATGCGCCGCTTCAGTGCCCAGCTCGTCGCCTCGTCGAGCGCGCGCCGCGCAAAACCGAGCGCGGCAGCGCCCACGCTGGTGCGAAAGAGGTCGAGCGTGCCCATCGCGGTCGCGAAGCCCTTGCCTTCCTGGCCGAGCAGCCGCTCGCCGCCGACGCGGCAGTTGGTGAAGCGGACCGTCGCCAGCGGATGCGGCGAGATGACCGGGATGCGCTCGCTCGCGTCCAGCCCCGGCGTGTCGGCATCGACGAGGAAAGCCGAGATCCCCTTCGATCCGCGTGATTCGTCGCCGGTGCGCGCGAAGACGACGTAGCGATCGGCAAGCCCGCCGTTCGAGATCCAGGTCTTCACGCCGTCGAGCACAAAGCGCGGCGACATCCGAGCCCGCATCGGGCTCGGACAGCGCGAACGCTGCAATCAGTTCGCCGCGCGCGACGCCCGGCAGCAGCGCCGCCTTCTGCGCGTCGTTGCCGAACAGGCTGACCGGCGCGCTGCCGAGGCCCTGCATCGCGAGCGCGAAATCGGCCAGCCCCGACGCACGGCCCAGCGTTTCGCGGGCAAGGGCGAGGCTGCGTACGTCGATGCCTTTGCCCGCCTGGGCACTCGCACCGCCGTACGCGCCGGGAACGCAGACCCGCAGCAGCCCGGCGCGGCCGAGTTCGCGCACCAGATTGCCGACGCAGGCATAGACGCTGTCGAGGTTGGCCTCGTCGTGCGCCAGCAGCGCGGGCAGGCGCTCGGCAGTCCACGCCTCGAGCTCGTCGGCGAGCGCACGGTGGCCGTCGTCGAAGAACGGCCAGGACAGGTAGGTTCGGTCAGCCATGGCGCAATTGAACCATGAGCGCGTCAGTCGCCTTCGAACACCGGCTTCTGCTTCGCCGCGAACGCGTGGTAGGCGCGCTCGAAGTCCTTCGTCTGCATGCAGATCGCCTGCGCCTGCGCCTCGGCCTCGATGCATTCGCCGAGACCGGAATTCCACTCCTGCCAGAGCATCGTCTTCGTCATCGCGTGGCCGAAGGTCGGGCCGTCGGCAAGTTCCTTCGCGAGCGCGTCGGCGGCGCCGAGCAGCGCGTCGGGCTCGACGAGCCGGTTGTAGAAGCCGAAGCGCTCCGCCTCCTCGCCGCCGACGACGCGGCCGGTGTAGAGCAGGTCGGCGGCGCGCGACAGGCCGATGAGCCGCGGCAGCAGCGTGCACGCGCCCATGTCGGCGGCGGCCAGCCCGA
>CAZVNC010000056.1:0-9632 GCA_964628305.1 uncultured Ideonella sp. | reverse complement strand
ATGTGATGGCCGGGCCGTGCCTGCTCGCGCAGCACGAGCCTGGCTTCGCGCCACGCCCCGCCGCTGTAGATCTGCACGCGCTCGACGGCTGGCGCGGCGCCGGTCGCGAGCGCGTCGCAGCGCGGCTCTTCGGGTGCATCGGCGGCACCGATCGCCTCGACCGACACCGCCTCGATGACGAGCGCGCGGCCAGGCATCAGGAACGCGAAGCGCTGGCGGTACGCGGCCTCGAACGCCGCCTCTATCTCTGCTGCGTCGCCGAACGGCACGATGAGCGCGCTGTCGGTTCCCTGGTAGCGCAGGTGCACGCGGCGCAGCAACTGGACGCGCGACGCGCCGACGCCCTGGCGCTCGAGCTCGCCGCGGGCCTCGTCGGCCAGTGTCTGAAGGCGCGCGGCCGCGTCCGGCAGGCCGCTCGCTAGCGGCTGCTCGATCGCCGCTTCGCGCATCACGTTCTGGTCGGCGAGACCCATGCCGTAGGCCGACAGCACGCCGGCCAGCGGATGCACGAAGACGCGGTTCATGCCGAGCGCGTCGGCGACCAGGCAGGCGTGCTGGCCGCCGGCGCCGCCGAAGCATTGCAGCGCGTAGCGCGTCACGTCGTAGCCGCGGGCAACCGAGATCTTCTTGATCGCACCCGCCATCGCGCCGACCGCGATCGCGACGAACCCCTCGGCGACCTGTTCGGGCGTGCGGTCCGTCCCCGTCGCCGCGCCAATCTCGGCGGCCAGCGCTTCGAAGCGCGCCACGACGACCTCGCGATCCAGAGCTTCATCCCCGGCCGTGCCGAACACCTTCGGAAAATGCGCCGGCTGCACCTTGCCGAGCATCACGTTCGCATCGGTCACGGTCAGCGGACCGCCCCGCCGGTAACAGGCCGGACCTGGATTCGCGCCCGCGCTCTGCGGTCCGGCGCGCAGCCGCGCACCGTCGAACGACAGGATCGATCCGCCGCCCGCGGCGACGGTGTGGATGCTCATCATCGGCGCGCGCATCCGCACGCCGGCGACCTGGGTCTCGAAGGCGCGCTCGAACTCGCCCGCGTAGTGCGAGACGTCGGTCGACGTGCCGCCCATGTCGAAGCCGATCACGCGCAAGCCTTCGGCACCGGGCTGCGAGCCGCCCTGCGCATGGACTGGCGCCGCCCCCAGGTCGGCTGCCGCAAGCTGCGCCGTGCGCGCCATGCCGACGATGCCGCCCGCCGGCCCCGAGAGGATCGCATCCTTGCCCTGGAAGGCGTGCGCATCGGCCAGCCCGCCCGAGGATTGCATGAAGTACAGGCGCACGCCGGGCATCTCGGCGCCGACCTGATCGACGTAGCGGCGCAGGATCGGCGACAGATAGGCGTCGACCACCGTCGTGTCGCCGCGGCCGACGAGCTTCATCATCGGGCTCACGCGGTGCGAGACGCTGATCTGCGTGAAGCCCTCCTCGCGCGCCAGACGTTCGGCGGCGAGTTCGTGCGCAGTGTGCCGCCAGCCGTGCATGAAAACGATCGCGACGCTGCGCAGCCCGGCGTCGAACGCCGCCCACAGGCGCTCGCGCAGATGCGCCTCGTCGAGCGGCTGGACGACGCTGCCGTCGGCATCGACACGTTCGCGGGCTTCGATCACGCGGCTGTAGAGCAGCTCGGGGAGCACGATGTGGCGGTCGAAGATGCGCGGGCGCTCCTGGTAGCCGATGCGCAGCGCGTCGCGAAAGCCGCGCGTCGCGACCAGCAGGGTCGGCTCGCCCTTGCGCTCGAGCAGCGCGTTCGTCGCGACCGTCGTCCCCATCTTCACGCACTCGACGCGGTCGGGCGTGATCGGCGCGTCGGGTGCGAGCCCGAGCAGATGGCGGATGCCGGCGACCGCCGCGTCACGGTAGAGCTGCGGGTTCTCGGACAACAGCTTGTGAGTCGCGAGCGTGCCGTCCGGACGCCGCGCGACGATGTCGGTGAAGGTGCCGCCGCGGTCGACCCAGAACTGCCAGCGGCCCGCGGATTCGGTGCGAGAGATGCTCATATGGGGCCGGATTCTCGCGCCAATTCGCACCGGCGTTCAGAGCGGTTCGCGCCGCCCGGCGCTGGCGGGTTGTCAACGAATTCGAACGCTGACTTCAACCCTGCCTCGCCCGTGTCGGGGCGGCGGCCAGTATCGTTCGGGCGCTGCAATAAACGACGCCGCTGCACGGTGCACGGCGCAGCCCACTCCTGCGGAGACTCAACATGAATGATTCGGTCAAACCTTCCCTCGCCCTCATCGGCCGCGTGCTGCTCGCGCTGATGTTCGTCCTTTCGGGCTTCGGCAAGCTCACCGGCATCGAAGGCACGGCCGGCTATATCGCCAGCGCCGGCCTGCCGATGGCGACCGCGCTGGCCGTCATCGTCGGCCTGCTGGAGTTCTTTGGCGGACTCGCGCTGATGGTCGGCTTTCACGCCCGCTGGACCGCACTCGCGCTCGGCCTGTTCACGCTCCTGGCGAGCCTGCTCTTCCACAACTTCTGGGCAATGCCCGCGGACCAGGCCTTCATGCAGCAGTTGATGTTCATGAAGAACCTGTCGATCGCCGGCGGCATGTTCTTCGTCGCAGCGCTCGGTGCAGGGTCGCTGAGCCTCGATGCGCGGCGCGCCGCGGGCTGAACGAAGCGGTCGAGTCGCCGCACCCGCGCGTCGCAGCGCGGCTAAGATGCGGCGACGCCATGTATCTTCCGAGCCACTTCGAAGAGACCCGCGCCGTTGCGCTGCACGCGCTGATCGGCAGCCGTCCACTCGGCACTCTGATCACGCAGGATCGCAGCGGCGCGCTGCAGGCGGACGCCATCCCGTTCGTGCTCGACCCCGGCCCGGGGCCGCACGGCACGCTGCGCGGCCACGTGGCGCGCGCCAATCCGGTCTGGCGCGAGGCGCGCGTGGAGGTTCAGGCACTCGTCGTCTTCCAGGGCGCGCAAGGCTACATCAGCCCGAACTGGTACCCGAGCAAGGCGCAGCACGGCAGGGCGGTGCCGACCTGGAACTACATCGTCGTCCAGGCGCGCGGCCGGCTGCAGGCGATCGATGATCGCGAGTGGCTGCGTGCCTTCGTGACGCGCCTGACCGAGCGCCACGAAGCGCGCCAGCCCGAGCCCTGGCAGGTGAGCGACGCGCCCGCCGACTACCTCGAGGCGATGCTCGGCGCGATCGTCGGCATCGAGATCGAGCTCAGCTCGCTCGTCGGCAAGTGGAAGGCAAGCCAGAATCGCAGTTCCGCCGACCATGCCGGAGTGGTCGCCGGATTGGCGGCGCTGGCCGCACGCGACGACGACGCCTTCGCAGCCGAGCTGGCCGCGGTGATGGGCGCATCGCCCAACGGCTGAGCCTCGCGCCACAGCTTGCGGTCGATCCCGCTGGCATCCCGTCACCCTTCGGGCGCGCCCGACGATCGGCAACATTCACAAACACTCGAGAAGCGTTCCGGTCAACCGCCGATGCCGCTCGCGCATTGATTGTCGAGCGGTGGCAAACTTCTTGCCCCGCATCGTTTCATAGCGCCTGAAAGGACACCGAACATGAAGAAGCTGTTGCTCGCCGCCGTCGCCGCAGTTGCCTACGGCCTGGCTACCCTCGCCCCTGTCCACGCGGCGACCGACGAACAGAAGAAGGCCGCCGTGGAGAAGTGGAAGGAAAAGACACCCGAGGAAAAGGCAGCGGCCGAGGCCAAGATGAAAGCCAAGTACGACGCGATGACGCCCGAGGAGAAGAAGGCGTTCGCCGCCAAGCATCCCAAGGCGGCGGAGAAAATGAACGCGGCCCCGGCAGCCCCGGCGACGCCGGCACCCGCGAAGTAGTTCCCCCGCTCCCGGCCCGTCGATGTACGGGCCCGCTGCGCAACGGCTCTAGCCTTCCCCGGCCTCCGGTCCAGTCTTGATGATCAGCACCGGGACCGGCGACAGAGCGAGCACCTTGGTCGCGACACTGCCGAGCACCAGTTTGGCGACGCCGGTGCGGCCGTGCGAACTCATCACGATGAGATCGGCGCCACAGGTTTGGGCGGCGGCAACGATGCCCCTGGCCGGCTGATCGTCTTCGACCATCAGGGTCTCGAACGCGACACCGGCCGCCTTCGCCTCGTCGCAGATGCGATCGATCGCCGCTGTTGCCTGCGCGCGCGGCGCAGCCATGTCGCGCTGCCGGCCGGCGGTGTTGGCCTGCCCGATGCCGGCGAAGGCGTAGACATCCTGCACGTAGACCACGGCGATGGTCGCCGACGCGAGCTTGGCCAGCGGCAACGCACGCAAGGCGCCAACCAGCGAAACATCCGATCCATCGGTCGGAACCAGAATCTTTCGAAACATCGCAGGACTCCTCATGCACGTTGTGATGGCGCCGCGGCGGCAGCGGCGATCTTAAGCGGCGCTGCGGCTCGGCGGATAGTCGATCCGCGTGCCGCGTAGACGCGCGAAGGCGGTCAGCTTGTGCGCCTGCAGGCGGGTCGGACTGACGATCTCGCACGCCGTCACGCCGTGCGCCTGCAGCGCATCGGCGATCAGTGAACGATGGCAGCGCCACGGCACCGCCTCGGCGCACATCAGCGCGATGCGCTCGCCGCGCGCCAGTTCCAGCAGGCCGATCAGTTCCTGCTCGAACTCGGCGCTTTGCATGTAGTCGGCGTAGCCGCGAAACGACAGGTTGCGCCAGCCGGTGTTCGGCGAGTCGGGCAGCGTGTGCCGCAAGCCGCCGAGGCCTGGAGCATGCGCATAGCCGATGCCTGCCGCGGCGAGGCTCGCGGGCAGCGTCTCGGCGTTGTACTGCGGGTTGTGGCGCGAGCGCGGCACGCTGCGCACATCGACCAGCAGCGTCACGGCGTGGCCGGCGAGCATGCCAATGAAGTCCTCGATCGTGCGTGTCGAATGGCCGATCGTCAGCACGCCGCAGCGCGCCGCGTCGTCGCGCACCTGTGGTTCAGGCATGTCGCGTTGCGATCAGCCGGCGCACGCTGCGTTGCAATTGCGGCAGCACCTCGCCTTCGAACCAGGGGTTCGCCTTGAACCAGGCGACGTTGCGCGGCGACGGATGCGGCAGCGGGATGATGCGCGGGGCAAGCCTCCGCCAGTCGCGCATCGTCGCCGTCAGCGAGGTGTGACCGGCGCGCTCGAGAAAATGCGCCTGCGCGTAGCCTCCGACCAAGAGCGTCAGCTCGATGTGTGTCATCTGCGCCAGCAGCCGGTCGTGCCACAGCGGCGCGCACTCGCGCCGCGGCGGCCGATCGCCGCTGGCACCCCGGCCCGGATAGCAAAAGCCCATCGGCAGGATCGCGATCCTGGACTCGTCGTAGAACACGCTGGCGGCTATCCCCATCCAGGTGCGCAGGCGCTCGCCGCTGGCGTCGCTCCAAGGGATGCCGCTCGCGTGGACCTTTGCGCCGGGCGCCTGGCCGACGATCAGGATGCGCGCCGAAGCGCCGATCTGCAGCACCGGGCGCGGTCCGAGCGGCAACTGCGCGGCGCAGACGTGGCAGGCGCGCACCGCGCGCAGCAACGCGTCGAGGGTTTCGGTACCGGCGCGCCGGGTCGCCCCGGATTCGGACCGCGCCGAACGCGCCGACAATGCCGACGTGGACTTCGTCGATCTGCCGATGCTTGCCGCGGCATCCCTCGTCTTCCTCGTCGTGCTCGCGGGCTTGGTCTCGATGCGCATCGGGTTCTCGTTCCTGCTCGTTGCGCTCGCCACCGGCACGCGCGCGGGCTTGGACGGCACGGGCGGCTGCAGGTTCGACGACCTCCGGTCGAGCGTCCGGGCCAGCAACCTGGCGCTCGCGGTCATCTTGCCAGGCGGCCGGCTGCGCACCGAGTATGTCGGGTTTCGACCCGGTCTGCGGCCCGCGCTGCCGCTGTCCACTTTGGTCGTGCTGACACACGCAACGATCGGCCGGCTGGCCGCAGTCTCGTTCGTCGGGCGCGGCTGGCGCAGCGTTTGTTTGTCCGCCTCGATCGCCGGCTCGACCGCTGTCGCCGCGGCGGGCCTTCGCGGATGAAACCTTCGAGCAGCGCCGTCATCACAGGAGCCATGCACGTGAACCAGCTGAAGAACATCCTCGCCGCCACCGATCTGTCGGGGCCGGCCCTGCAGGCCGCCGAACGCGCCGCACGGCTGGCAAAGACATCGGGCGCGCCATTGCGGCTCGTGCATGTGCTCAGCGCCGGCGTCGCGGCCCAGTTGCAGAGCCTGATCGGCCTGGGCAGCGCGCTCGAAGCCAAGCTCTTCGAGGCGACGCGCCAGGAGTTGCAGACACTCGCCGATCGCCTCGCCGCGGAACACGAAGTGCAAGCCGACGCCGCCCTGCTGCAGGGCGGCGTTGCCGACGAGGTCACGCGCGAGGCCGACGCGATGGATGCCGACCTCGTTGTGCTCGGCGCGCGCGGCAAGGACTTTCTGCGCCGCCTGCTGCTCGGCTCGACCGCGGAGCGGCTGCTGCGCAAATCGACGCGGCCGATGCTCGTCGTCAAGCAGCGCGCTCGCGAGCCGTATCGGCGGGCCCTGGTGGCGGTCGATTTCTCGGCCTGGTCGGTGCCGCTCGTCGATATGGCGCGCAACGTCGCGCCGGGCGCGCATATCGTCCTGCTCAGCGCGTACGACGTGCCGTTCGAAGGCAAGCTGCGCTACGCGAGCGTGCCCGACGCGACGATCAATCTCTATCGCGAACAGGCCTGGCAGGCGGCCGAGCGCCAACTTCATGCGCTTGCGGCGCGCACCGGCCTCGGGCCGTCGCAATGGACGCCGTGCCTGCCGCGTGGCGACCCGTCGCTTGCGATCGTCGAACAAGAGCTGGAATGCGGCTGCGATCTGATCGTCGTCGGCAAGCATGGCCAGAACATGGCCGAAGAACTGCTGCTCGGCAGCGTCACCTCGCACGTGCTCGCCGAATCGGTGAGTGACGTGCTCGTCTCTACCGCAACGTCCGCTTGATGGCTTGCCCCGGATGCGCGCGGCGGCGGTTCACGGCGATGCACGAGCCCGGCCGCAAGGCAGCATGAACAGCCTGACGCGCATCGCAGCCCGGCTGCGCCTGCGCGGCCTTCCGCTGCGCGCAGAGCGCAGCGTCTCCCGCGCCATCGGCGACACCACCGACACGCCGCTCGGACGCGCCACCGAACGGCTCGAACGCTTGCACCCGCATCGATCCGGCGTTCTGGCGCTGGCCGACGGCCATGACGCGTTCGCCACGCGCATGCTGCTTGCCGAGGCGGCCGAATGCAGCCTGGACGTGCAGTACTACATCTGGCACGCCGATCTCACCGGCACGCTGCTGATGCGCACACTGTATCGGGCTGCGGAGCGCGGCGTACGCGTGCGCCTGCTGCTGGACGACAACAACACGCGCGGCATGGACGCGAGCCTGTGGGCGCTCGACAGCCATCCGAACGTGGAAGTGCGGCTCTTCAACCCCTTCGTGCAGCGCGACTGGCGCTGGCTCGGCTACCTGACCGATTTCGGCCGCCTCAACCGGCGCATGCACAACAAGTCCTTCACCGCCGACAACCAGGTCACGATCGTCGGCGGGCGCAATATCGGCGACGATTATTTCGACGCCGGCCAGGAGATCTCCTTCGTCGACATGGACGTGCTCGCGGTGGGCGCGGTCGTGCCCCATGTTTCCGCCGATTTCGAGCGCTACTGGGCCAGTGCATCGGCCTATCCGATTGCATTGCTTGTGAAGAAGCCCGACCGCGACGCGCTCGAGCAGATGGCCGAAAGCGAGACCCGGATCCGCCAGAGCCCGGCGGCAGGTCCGTATCTCGCCGCCATCGATCGGTCCGATCACATCAGGCTTCTCGCCGCGGTCGAGCTGGCGCTCGAGTGGACCGACGTCAAGCTGGTGAGCGACGACCCGGCAAAGGTGCTCGGCAAAGCCAGAAAGCGGGAGCTTGTCGCGCAACGGCTCGGCGAAGTGCTCGGTGCGCCGAACAACGCGCTGCTCCTGATCTCACCCTATTTCGTGCCGACCGCAAGCGGCGCCGTGGCGCTGACCGGACAGGCCGCGTGCGGTGTCGCGGTCAGCGTGCTGACGAACTCGCTCGCCGCGACCGACGTGCCGATCGTCCACGCCGGCTATGCCAAGCGCCGGCGTGCGCTGCTGCGCGGCGGGGTGCGGCTGTTCGAGTTGAAGCCCGATGGCATCGCTGCCCATTCGTCGCGCACCGGCCTGCGCCGGCTGACAGGCAGTTCCAGCGCGAGCCTGCACGCGAAGACGATCGCAGTCGACGGCGAGCGCGTGTTCATCGGCTCGTTCAACCTCGACCCGCGTTCTGCCGCGTTGAACACCGAATCCGGATTCGTCATCGAAAGCCGGCGCATGGCCAGCGAGATCGCCGCGGCGTTCGAGAAGAACCTCGCGACGCAAAGCTACGCCTTGCGCCTGGACGACGACGGCCGGATCGAATGGCAGGAACGGGCGACGCCGGACGGGCCCGCGCGTGTCCATCGCCAGGAGCCGCAGACACCGGCCTGGAAGCGTGCCTTCGTGTGGCTGGTCTCGTGGCTGCCGATCGAATGGCTGCTGTGACGGCCGACGCCCCAGGTTACTTCGTCAACAGATGGCGCAGCACCATCTGCAGGATGCCGCCGTGGCGGAAGTATTCGACTTCGGCGCGGGCATCGATCCTGACGATCGCATCGAACGCCGTCTGCGAGCCGTCCTTGCGCGTCACGCCGACCCTCGCGAGTTGCCCGGGCTCGATGCCGCCGGCGATGCCGGTGATCGCATAGGTCTCGCTGCCGTCGAGCGCCAGCGACTTCGCCGAGTCGCCGTCCTTGAATTGCAGCGGCAGCACGCCCATACAGACGAGGTTGCTGCGGTGGATGCGCTCGTAGCTCTGGGCGACGATCGCCTTGATGCCGAGCAGCGCCGAACCCTTGGCTGCCCAGTCGCGCGAGCTGCCGGAGCCGTATTCGGCCCCGGCGACGACGACGAGCGGCGTGCCTTCGTGTTGATAGCGCATCGAGGCGTCGTAGATGCTCATCTTCTCGCCGCTTGGCACATGCCGCGTCCACGGGCCTTCGGCGCCGGGCACCATCTGGTTGCGCAGCCGGATGTTGCCGAAGGTGCCGCGCACCATCGCTTCGTGATTGCCGCGGCGCGAGCCGAAGCTGTTGAACTCGTCCGGCGCGACGCCGTGCTCGATGAGGTACTTGCCGGCCGGCGAATCGGCGCCGATCGCACCGGCCGGCGAGATGTGGTCGGTCGTGATCGAGTCGCCGAGCACCGCAAGCGCGCGCGCGCCGAGGACGTCGGCGAACGGCGCCGGTTTGGCCGCGAAATCGATGAAGAACGGCGGCTCGCGAACGTAGGTCGACTGCGCGTCCCACTCGAACAGCTTGCCGGTCGGCGCCGGCATGCTCTTCCACTTGGCGTCGCCTTCGAAGATGCGGCCGTACTCCTTGTCGAACTGCTCGTTCGTGAGCGACGAGGCGACGAGCGCTTCGACCTCCGCCGCGCTCGGCCAGATGTCCCTCAGGAACACTGGCTTGCCTTGCTGGTCGGTGCCGAGCGCGTCGGTCGTCAGGTCGCACAGCACGGTGCCGGCGAGCGCATAGGCCACGACCAGCGGCGGCGAGGCCAAGTAGCTGGCCTTCACCTGGGCGTGGATGCGGCCCTCGATGTTGCGGTTGCCCGAGT
>CAZVNC010000055.1:0-9658 GCA_964628305.1 uncultured Ideonella sp. | reverse complement strand
ATGGCCGAGCAGCAGGGCGTGCCGCCGCGGGAGATCGCCGACCGCTACAACCGGAAGTATATCGTCCTGACAACGCAGGCGGGTTTGGGCATATTTTCGTTAGGCTTGGCCGTATTGTCCTTCACCAATGGCAGTCTTTTACTCATCTACTTCTGTTTATTCATGTTTGGGGTTATGCGCGCGTTCAATGACCCTGCGAACTCGACTCTACTAGCACAAAGTGTCCCTCCAGAAGCCTTCGGCAACGCAGCGACATGGGGCAGCAGTGCATGGCAAATCGCCTCGGTAGTGGGACCAGCCCTGGGCGGCTTGCTGATCGCTATTTTTAAAAGCGGTGCTGAGATATTTTTTATCAACGCTATCTCCTGCACTATTTTCGCCATAGCGGTGTCTTTCATGCGATTGCGCCCAGTCGCACAATCTAAGGAGTCACCAACCGTTGCTTCATTACTCGCAGGTATTCATTTTTTACGCGAATCGCGTATCCTGCTCGCAGCGATCACCCTCGATCTGTTCGCCGTCGAATGGCGCCCCGATCTTGCACACACCGCTCACGCGCAGGATCGGTGTGCCGTCGGCGCTGGCGAGGCCCTGCGCGAAGACGAGCGAGCGCGTCACGCGCAGCACCTGCGCGTCGCCCTGCACCCAGGCACCGAGCGGCGCCGGCGCCAGGTAGTCGAGTTGCAGGCTGATGGTCGGCAGAAAGCGCATCCCGACCTCGCTCTTGCGGTGGATCGACAGCGGCAGCAGCATGTCGGCAAAGCTCGCGAGCATGCCGCCGTGGCAGATGCCCATCGGGTTCGTGTGACGCTTCTCGACCCGAAAGCCGACCCACAGGTTGTCGCCGTCGCGCTTCAGATAGAGCGGGCCGACGTGGGCGATGAACTCGCCCGTCATGCGCAGCGCGTGAAAGCCGGGCGGGGTGGCGGCCGGCGTGCCGCTCACCGATGATTCCTGCGCTGGGACCACTTTAAGGCTGCGTTTCGCGTTCGGCGTCGGCCATGAAGTCGGCGTCGTCCTGCACCGGCGCGCCCCAGCGCGGGTAGACGCGCGCGAAGTCGGCTGCGATCTCGGCGAGCGGCATGTCGTCGAAGCTGCCGCGCTGATGGACGTACTCCATGTGGCGGTTGCCAGCGCGGTCGTAGGGGTGATAGATCGAATCGTCGCGGCCGTTGAATTCGAGCGGCAGCAGGCCGAAGCGATCACAGAGTTCGATGTTGAAGGCCGGCGTCGCCTTGCGCCAGGCGTCGTCGAGCCAGATCTCGGTGTAGCCGTGCCAGAGGTAGACGTCGCTTTGAAGGGCCTGGCGCAGGCGCTCGGTGCTCATGTGGTTGCGGACGTCGGCATAGCCGAGCCGCGCCGGGATGCCGACCGCACGGCACGCCGCCGCGAGCAGCGCCGCCTTCGGCACGCACCAGCCGTAGCCGAGCGCGATCACGGTGCTCGCGCGCATGCCGTCGGCCGTGAAGTCGACCCGATACGGGTCGTAGCGAAAGTTGTCGCGCACCGCGTAATACAGCGCGACGGCGCGCTGCGTCGGATCGGCGCCGGGGGCCGTTCCGTGTTGCCGCGCGAAGGCGGCGACGGCGGGATGGTCGCTGTCGATCTGCGGCGTTGATGCGAGATGGGCCGGGGTCGGGGTGTCGGTTGTGCTCATCGGATAGCCTTGCTCGGTGGTGCCGCGAACGGCGAGGCGGTTGCGCTGTGTGCGGCGCGTGCGTGTCACGCGCCGTCGCCACGGTGACACGATTGTGCCGCCTGCGCGGCGACAATCCTTGCGCATGGGCAAGCTGTATCTCGTTCGTCATGGGCAGGCGTCGTTCGGCGCCGCCGACTATGACCAGTTGAGCGCGCTCGGCGAGCGCCAGTGCGTGCGCCTGGGTGAATACTTCCAGGCGCGCGGGATGCGCTTTGACGCCGTGCTGATCGGCACGCTCAGGCGCCACGCGCAGTCGCTTGCAGCGATCGCGCAAGGCCTCGAGGGCCTGCCGCAGCCGCTCGTCTGGCCGGGCCTCGACGAATACGACGGCAAGGCACTGATCGCGGCGATCCATCCCGAGCCGCTCGCGCGGCCCGATACGCACACCGCGCCGGAGTTCTTCCGCCAGCACTTCCGGCTGCTGCGCCAAGGTCTGGCGCAGTGGATGGCCGGCGCCACGGCGCCCGCCGGCATGCCGAGCTATGCCGAATTCGTGGCCGGCGTGAACGGCGCGCTTGATCACGTGCGGCGCGAATTCGACGGCGATGTGCTCGTCGTCTCGAGCGGCGGGCCGATCTCGACCGCGATCGGCCAGGTGCTCGGCACGCCGCACGCATCGACGATCGACATCAACATGCGGATTCGAAACAGCGCGGTCAGCGAGATGATCTTCACGCCGCAGCGCCACATGCTGCTGACCTACAACACGCTGCCGCATCTCGACGGCGTGCAGGACGCCGCGATGGTCACCTACGCCTGAAGTCGCACGGCACGTCGTGGGCGCGGGCTTGCGCAACGCTTCTACACTGCGCGCATCCGAAGTATCGAAGCCCGCCATGACGACCGATTCCGGCCGCGATCCGGCCACCGCACTGATCCATCACGCCTACCAACCGCCGGCCGGGTTCGCGGCAATGCAGCCCGCGATCCACAAGGCGTCGACCGTGATCTTCCCGAACGTGGCCGCACTGCGGGCGCGCAACTGGAAGGAGAAGAGCGGCTACACCTACGGCCTGCACGGCACGCCGACGACCTTCACGCTCGAAGAGCGCATCGCCACGCTCGAAGGCGGCCTGCAGTCGTTGCTGCTGCCGAGCGGCCTGGCGGCGATCGCGCTCGTCGATCTTGCGCTGCTCGAGGGCGGCGACGAACTGCTGATCCCCGACAACGCCTACGGCCCCGGCAAGGAGCTTGCGCGCAACGAACTCGCGCGCTTCGGCATCACGCACCGTTTCTACGACGCGATGGACGCCGGATCGCTCGCGCAGGCGATCGGCCCGCGAACGAAGCTCGTCTGGCTCGAGGCGCCGGGCTCGGTGACGATGGAGTTTCCCGATCTCGCGGCGCTCGTTCGCGTCGCGCGCGAACGCGGCGTGACGACCGCGCTCGACAACACCTGGGGCGCGGGCATCGCATTCAATGCGTTCGGCCTGCCCGGCGGCGCGGCGGTCGACATCTCGATGCAGGCGCTGACCAAGTACCCGTCCGGCGGCGGCGACGTGCTGATGGGATCGGTCACGACGCGCGACGAGGCACTGCACCTGAAGCTCAGGTTCGCGCACATGCGGCTCGGCTTCGGCATCGGCGCGAACGACGCCGAGACCCTGCTGCGGGCACTGCCGACGCTTGCGCTGCGCTACGCGGCGCAGGACCGCGCCGCACGCACGCTCGCCGAATGGCTGTCGCAGCGCGGCGAGATCGCGCGCGTGCTGCACCCCGCGATCCCCGGCGCACCGGGCTTCGCGCATTGGCAGGCCACATGCCGTGCGGCGGCGGGGTTGTTCTCGGTCGTCTTCGACGCCCGCTACACCGGCGAGCAGGTCGACGCCTTCGTCGATGCGCTGCGACTCTTCAAGATCGGCTACTCATGGGCCGGGCCGCTGAGTCTCGTCGTGCCGTATCGCGTGCAGGAGATGCGCTCGCAGCCGACGCCCTACGCCGGCATCGTCGTGCGCTTCTCGATCGGCTTCGAGGCGGTCGAGGATCTGATCGCGGACTTGCGGCAGGCGCTGGAGCGCGCACTCCTGGCGGCGTGAGCAGGCCCGCAGTGCCGCCCGGAGTCATCCACGGCGCAGCGAAGAAAGTGACGCTATCCTTCGAAGCCGCGCCGAGCCTGGCGCCCTTGATTCCACTGCACGCAACAACGCCAGAAGCATGAAAGCATTCCACCTCGTTGTCTTCGCCGCCCTTGCGGCCGCGCTCGGCGCTTGCGCCTCGGACCCTGCACAAGAAGCCGCCGCCGGCGACGGCACGGTCTGCACCCGCGAGACCCCGATCGGGTCCAACTTTCGTGAGACGAAGTGCCGTACGGCGGCGCAGGTTGCGCAGGACAAGGCGAACGCCGAGCAGGTGAAGGAGGGCATTCGGCAGTCGACGACGATGCGGCCGCCGACCCAATAGCCATCTCGCCGGCGGCAAGCTCGCAGCGGATCAGCCCGCCGTTCAGCCCTTCGGTTTCGAGGAGACCTTGTGTCTCATCAACCGGCCTTTCTCTCACTCCCAGTCGCGCTTCTTCTCGGTGTTGCGCTTGTCGTGCTGCGCCTTGCCCTTGGCGAGCGCGATTTCGACTTTCACCAGGCCGCCCTTGAAGTAGAGCTTCATCGGCACGAGCGTGAAGCCCTTTTGCTCGACCTTGCCGATCAGGCGCCGGATCTCGGCCTTGTGCATCAGCAGCTTCTTGGTGCGGTCGGGTTCGGCCTTGACGTGGGTCGATGCGCTGGCGAGCGCGTTGATGCGGCAGCCGATCAGGTGCAGCTCGCCGTCGCGGATGACGACATAGCCGTCGCTGAGCTGGACCTGCCCGGCGCGGATCGCCTTGATCTCCCAGCCCGTCAGGACGACGCCGGCTTCGAAGCGTTCCTCGATCTGGTAGTCGAAGCGGGCACGGCGGTTCTCGGCGATCGACATGAAGGCGGGGGCTCTGTTTGCGGGCGCTGCTCCGTCGCGGCGAGCGCCAATACACTGTCGATTGTATGAACTGCCCCTGCGTACGCATGCCAGGCTCCCTACCTGCAACGACGCCAGGTGCGAAGCGGCGCGGCCGATGAAGCACGTCAGGAAGTCCGTCCTGCTGTGGTACTCGGCGCACGAGATGTACGCGCTCGTCACTGCGGTCGAGGACTATCCGCGCTTCCTGCCCTGGTGCGCCGACGCGCACGTGCTGTCGCGCTCGGACGAGGGCATGAAGGCCAGGCTCACGCTCGCCTTCAGCGGCGTGCGCCATGGGTTCACGACGCTGAACCGGCACGATGCGGACCGCGCGGTGCAGGTGAGCCTCGTCGACGGACCGTTCTCTCTGCTCGAGGGCGACTGGAAGTTCCTGCCGCTGGGTGCGGGCGGGGGCACTGGCGATGCGGTGCAGCAGGCGTGCAAGATCGAGTTCGACATGCGCTACGAGTTCGCCAATGGCCCGCTCGAGGCCGTCATCAGCCCGGTGTTCGGCCGCATCGCCAACTCGCTCGTCGATTCGTTCGTGCGCCGCGCCGAGCAGGTCTATGGGCCGCGCTGACGGTTCGATCCACGTCGAGCTCGCGTGGAGCCCGCGTGCCGGTGAGGTGCAGCAAAGGCAGCTTTGCCTGCCGCAGGGTGCGACGATCGCGGACGCGATCGCGCACAGCGGTTTTGAAGTGCCCGCGCAGTGGGTGAGCGCCATCTGGGGCCGGGTGCGCGACGCCTCGCACACGCTGTGCGACGGCGACCGGCTGGAACTGCTGCGGCCCCTCGCCGTCGATCCGAAGGAAGCGCGCCGCCGGCGCGAGCGCGGCGCGCGACAGCGGGCGAAGTAGGCGGCGGCGAGCAGGCTCTAGTTGCAGTTCGCAGCGACCACGCCCTGCGTGCGCTGGGTCTCGTCGGCGCGGCCCTTGTCGTCGAGGAATTCGCGCTGGCCTTGGGCGTTGATGCGCGACATGCGCTGGCCGTCCTGCAGCGCCTTGAGCTGCGCCTTGGCGCGCGAGCAGTTATCGAGCCGGATCTGCGCGTCGCGCTCGGCGTCGGCCTGCTTCTTCGCCGCCGCTTCCTCTTCGGCCTTGCTCGGCTTGGGGGCGGACGCTGGCTCGGCTGCCTTCGGCACGAGCAACGGGGCGGAGGCGGCCGATGCGGCGGGCGCGGCGCGGCGCTCTGCGCCGGGCGCGGGCCGCTGCAGGATGTCGGCGTCGGCGATGCCGCTTGGCGGCGGCAGGTCGCTGTACTGGACGATGCCCGACTTGTCGCGCCACTTCCATTGCGCGTCGGCCGGCGTGGCGGCGAACGCGGCGCCGAGCGCGATGACCAGCGCGGGCAGCCAGGCGGCGCGGTGCGAAATCTCACGAGTCATGGCAGGTCCACGGCGAAGGATTGGCGGGCAGTGTAGCGGCGCGCCCCGGCCGCACGGTGACAGCGTGCCGTGCCCGCTGCACGCCGGAGTGCCAACTAGTTCACACCCTGGGGCATGCTCGCCGGGTGCAGCGGTGCTGCGGCGCCATACGGCGCCGTTCGGCGGCGGCTTTCTATAATCCGCCTTTGCGACTGGAGCTTGTCTATGCGCCTACTCGGCAAAGCGCTCACCTTCGACGACGTGTTGCTGGTGCCGGCGTTCTCACAGGTGTTACCGCGCGACACCGATCTCTCGACCCCGCTGACGCGCAACATCCGACTCAACCTGCCGCTCGTGTCCGCCGCCATGGACACGGTGACCGAGGCGCGGCTCGCGATCGCGCTGGCCCAGGAGGGCGGCATCGGCATCGTTCACAAGAACATGACGGCGCGCGAACAGGCGGGCGCGGTGGCACGCATCAAGCGCTTCGAATCGGGCGTGCTGCGCGACCCGATCACGATCACGCCCGACGTGACGGTGCGCGAGGTGAAGGCGTTGTCGAGCCAGCACGGCATCTCGGGCTTCCCGGTGCTCGAAGGTGCGGTCGTCGTCGGCATCGTCACGAATCGCGACATGCGCTTCGAGACGCGCCTGGATGCCCCGGTGCGCGAGATCATGACGCCGCGCGAGCGCCTCGTCACGGTCGGCGAGACGGCGACGCTCGCCGACGGCAAGGCGCTGATGCACCGCCACAAGCTCGAGCGCGTGCTCGTCGTCAACGACGCCTTCGAACTGAAGGGCGTGATGACGGTGAAGGACATCACGAAGCAGACCAACTTCCCGAATGCGGCGCGCGATGGCCACGGCAAGCTGCGCGCCGGCGCCGCGGTCGGCGTCGGGCCGGAGAGCGAGGAGCGCATCGAACTGCTGGTCAAGGCCGGCGTCGACGCGATCGTCGTCGACACCGCGCACGGCCACAGCGCAGGCGTGATCGAGCGCGTGCGCTGGGTGAAGAAGAACTTCCAGCAGGTCGACGTGATCGGCGGCAACATCGCGACCGCCGCCGCCGCGATCGCCCTCGTCGAGGCCGGGGCGGATGCGGTGAAGGTCGGCATCGGGCCGGGGTCGATCTGCACCACGCGCATCGTCACCGGCGTCGGCGTGCCGCAGATCCTCGCCATCGACTCGGTCAGCAAGGCGTTGAAGGGCAGCGGCGTGCCGCTCATCGCCGACGGCGGCGTGCGCTTCTCGGGCGACCTGGCGAAGGCGATCGCAGCCGGCGCCGACAGCGTGATGATGGGCAGCGCCTTCGCCGGCACCGAAGAGGCGCCGGGCGAGACGATCCTCTACCAGGGCCGCACTTACAAGAGCTATCGCGGCATGGGCTCGATCGGCGCGATGCAGCAGGGCTCGGCGGACCGCTATTTCCAGGACAACGGCGGCAACAATCCGGCGACGACCAAGCTCGTTCCCGAAGGCATCGAGGGCCAGGTGCCGTACAAGGGCTCGGTGCTGACGATCATCTTCCAGATGGCCGGCGGCCTGCGCGCGGCAATGCACTACTGTGGCTGCGCGAGCATCGCCGAGATGCACGAGCGTGCCGAGTTCGTCGAGATCAGCTCCGCCGGCATGCGCGAGAGCCACGTTCACGACGTGCAGATCACGAAGGAAGCGCCGAACTACCGCATGGAGTAGATGTGCGGCAAGCACGCGCATGCCGCGCCCCGGCGCCCGACGTTATGGAGGGGTCTTGAGCCCGCAGCCGACCGAGCGCTCGCACGCCCGCAAGCGCGAGGCGGCGATGCCGTTCATCATGCTCACGGTGCTGATCGACATGGTGTCGATCGGCCTCATCGTGCCGGTCATCCCGCTGATCGTCGGCCAGTTCACCGATTCGCCGGCCGCGCAGACCTTCTGGTTCGGCGCCGTGACGCTCGCCTTCGGCATCGCGAACTTCTTTGCGTCGCCGGTGCTCGGCGCGCTGTCGGATCGCTACGGGCGCCGGCCGGTGCTGTTGATGGGCTTTTCCGGGCTGGCGGTGAGCTTCATCGTTACCGGGCTTGCGACCGCGATGTGGATGCTGATCGCGGTGCGCCTGTTCAGCGGCGCGATGCAGTCGAACGTCGCGATCGCAAGCGCCTACGTCGCCGACATCACGCCGGCCGACCAGCGCGCACGCCGATTCGGCCTGCTCGGTGCGATGTTCGGCATCGGCTTCACGCTCGGCCCGGCGATGGGCGGCCTGCTCGGCGCGATCGACATCCACTGGCCGTTCTTCGTCGCCGGTGCGCTTGCGATCATCAACTGGATGTACGGCTATTTCGTGCTGCCCGAATCGCTGCCGCCGGAGCGGCGGCGCAGCTTCGAGTGGCGGCGCGCCAACCCGTTCAGCGCGCTGAAGGGCTTGTCGCAGTTGCAGGGCGTCGGGCCGCTCGTCGCGGTCATCGCGCTGGCGTCGCTGTCGGACTTCACGCTGCGCACGAGCTGGGTGCTGTTCACGACCTTCAAGTTCGGCTGGGGCCCGGCGCAGAACGGCGCGTCGCTGTTCACCGTCGGCATCATGTCGGCGGTCGTGCAGGGCTTCCTGCTCAAGCACCTGCTCGCGCGCTTCTCGCCGCAGCGGCTGGCCGGTGTCGGCCTCGTCGCCTCGGCGTTGACCTACTTCGGCTTCGCCGTCGTCCCGCAAGGCTGGATGATCTACCCGGTGATCATCATCGGCACGCTGATCGGCGGCGGCGCGCAGGCGTCGATCCAGAGCCTGGTCTCGAACGCCGCCGATTCAGGGTCGCAGGGCAGGACGATGGGATCGGTCACCGCGCTGTCGAGCATGATGGCGGTGATCGCGCCGATCATCAGTGCGCCGCTGCTCGGCGTCGTCGCGCACCGGCCGCAGGGCGACATCTGGATCGGGCTGCCGTTCTTCTTCTGCGCGCTGCTGCAGGCGATCGGCGCCGGCATCGCGATTGCGCATTTCCGCCGCCAGCACGCGCTGCGCGTTGCCGCCGCGGCCTGAATCGAGTCACGCCATGCACGACAAGATCCTGATCCTCGATTTCGGCTCGCAAGTAACCCAGCTCATCGCGCGCCGCGTGCGCGAGGCGCAGGTCTACTGCGAGATCCACCCGAACGATGTGAGCGATGCCTTCGTGCGCGAGTTCGCGCCCAAGGGCGTGATCCTGTCGGGCAGCCACGCGTCGACCTACGAGGCGCACGAGCTGCGCGCGCCGCAGGCGGTGTGGGATCTCGGCGTGCCGGTGCTCGGCATCTGCTACGGCATGTTCACGATGGCGGTGCAGCAGGGCGGCGAGGTTGAACCGAGCGAACATCGCGAGTTCGGCTACGCCGAAGTTCGCGCCCACGGCCACACGAAGCTGCTTGCGGGCATAGAAGACTTCGCGACGCCTGAAGGCCACGGCATGCTCGAGGTCTGGATGAGCCACGGCGACAAGGTGACGCAGCTGCCGCCCGGCTTCAAGCTGATGGCCTCGACGCCGAGCTGCCCGATCGCCGGCATGGCCGACGAGGCACGCCGCTTCTACGGCGTGCAGTTCCACCCGGAGGTCACCCACACGAAGCAGGGCGCGGAGATCCTGCGCCGCTTCGTGCTCGACATCTGCGGCGTCACGCCCGACTGGGTCATGCGCGATCACGTCGCCGAGGCGGTGGAG